>WQTL01000468.1 GCA_009786275.1 Bacillota bacterium
AGGGCTCGAACCTGTGACCCCTTGCTTGTAAGGCAAGTGCTCTCCCAGCTGAGCTATGCTCCCGCGCCGCGACTTAGATATGATACACGATTCAAGCGGGTTTGTCAAGGGGTTGCAATGAATTTTTTTAATTTGGAGAGTGGGAAGTTACGTTTTTTTTAATTTATCTGTACATAGCGGGAAAACCGTGCTATAATAAATGAAAATACAAAGGGGGGAATCGCGTGAGCGAACCCGGAAATGCCCTGCGGCGCGTGTTCGCCGCGGAGGAGAACTCGGCCGCCGCGCTGGGGGAGGAGTCCCTCGGGCGGCACGCGGGCGTCGCCGGGCGCATGTTCCATACGCCCGTGCTGGCCACGCGGGAGATGCTCGCCCCCGGCATCGCGGATTTCGCCAAGGCGCTCACGGACGGGATCAACGTCTACCGCACCATGTATTTCGTCAGCGTGCTGAAGATCGACATGGTCTACGTGGCGGCGATACTGACCCTCATCGGCATCTGGGACGTGCTCAACGACCCCATCTCGGGCATCGCCTACGACAGGAGCCGCACCCGCTGGGGCAAGAGCCGCCTGTTTCTTTTGGCCGCGCCTTTGCCGAAATATTTGGCAACGACCCTGCTGTACTTCGCCGGGGTGTTCTTCCCCAACAGCGACACCGCCGACCCGCGCAAGATCATCTACGTGTTCGTGATGCTCCTGATCGAGAACACGTTCAACGCCCTATACAGGCCCGCCAGGAACAACTTCCTGAACCTGATGACGCCCAATCCCAAGGACCGCATCAACGTGGGGCTGGTGATGCGCTACGCCAACATCCTCGGCACGCGCATCGTGTTCATCTTCGTGCTGCCCATCGCGGACCTCAACGCCCACGGCGTGACGGATATCTCCCTGGCCTCGGTGTTCGCGGTGCTGGCCGTGGTCGCGGGGGCCGCGGGCATGGCGGGCAGCATGGCCCTGGCCTTCGGCGCCCGGGAGCGCGTGCTGCTGCAGCCCAAGCCCGCCGACACCCGCAAGGCCCTGTTCTACATGCTCAAGAACAAGTACGCCATGCGCAATTTCGCCGCCGGCTTCGCCACCGCGTGGTACGGCACGGGGGGCTACAGCTGGGACGTGGTGACGCAGATGGAGATCATGGGCGGGGTGATCCCCTCGTTTTTCTCCAACCTGCCCTACGATCTCGTCAATATCGCCAGCGTGGTGTTCGTGCCCCTGGCCATGAGGCATTTCGGCGACGACAAACGCAAGGGCATGATTTTCTTCACGGTGCTGGATATCGTGCGCTCCGGAATACAGTGCCTCTGCGGGATTTTGCTCATCCACAAGCCCCTTTGGTTCTGCGTCACGTTCGCGGTATTCTGGGCCGTCAACGCGGCGGACAACAGCCCCTCCTCGGTGATCGAGGCCGAAATGGGCAGGGAGATCGCCGACTACACGGAATACATGACCGGCGAGCGCCCCGACGGCACCCAGGGCCTGCTGCCCGGCCTGGTGATGAAGGTGATGGCGCCGCTCAACGCCCTGTTCACCGTGGCGGTGTTCCGCTGGTCGGGCTACAACCCGCTGATCCCCATGGGGCCCTATTCCCAGAACAATTTCGCGGTGTACCAGAAGGCGTACTTCCTTTACGTGTTCGCGGACTGCCTGCCGAAGCTCGTGAGCTTCATCCCCCTGCTTCTCTACGACCTGGTGGGCGAAAAGCGCGAGAAGATGTACCTCGCCCTCAACGAGAGGCGCGCCATGGTGGCCGCGCGGACCGGAGAGGAGGTTCAATTTCTCGGTAGAGACGCACGGCAGTGCGTCTCCCAGTAAAAAAACCGCATTTTGTGCGGAGACGCACTGCCGTGCGTCTCTACATGATAACAATAAGGAGGAATTTTGCACATGAAAAAAACACTCGCGATCCTGTGCCTGCTGGCCGCGCTGAGCGGCATCCTGGCCGCCTGCGGCGCGCCGAAGCCCGAGGCCCTGCTGGCGGGCAAATGGAAGGCCTCCGTGGCCTCGTTTGAGTTCAACGCCTTCGAGTTCGTCCCCAGCCAGGACGACCCCCGCAAGGGCACGGTGAACATCGGTATGATCTCCAACCTGGTCAACGGCAGCTACGAGGTCGTCCCCGGCGAGGGCAGCGCCCTGGACACGCTGAAGATCACCTATTCCCTGTGGATGATCTCCACCTCCCGCACCTACGATTTCACCGTGGACGAAACCACCCTCGCGCTGACCGAGGTGGGCAAAACCGTCACCACCACCTACACCCGCGAGACGGCCGCCGCGGGGACGACGGCGTAACACCCCCCGCCTCCTGCGGAGGCACCCCCCTCTGAAGAGGGGGGCTATCTCTGCGTTTCCATGAGACTGCGATAGGAACACAAAAGCCCCCCTCTTTGTGAGGGGGGTGGCCGTAGGCTAGGCCGGGGGTGTCCTCTAGCCTACCTGTTCCAGAACAGCAGCAGCAGCGTGGTGCCCAGGGTGAGCACGAAGAAGAAGCCTAAGCCCCACTTGGTGAATTTCACCAGCTTGTCCTCGAAGGAGCGCCCCTTGGTCTTGCCGAAGAGGTTCTCGGCCCCGCCGGAGATCACGCCCAGCCCCTGCGACTTGCTCTCCTGCAAAATCACCAGCACCGTCAGTGAAATCGACGTGACGATCGTCACGATTCCCAGAACAATTTGATACCATGCCATAGTCCAGTTACCTCCAAGCGCTTGCACGCGGTTAATATCATACCAAGATAGTCTATCACAGCTTGCGGGAAAATGCAAGCTTTTTTTATTTTTTCAATAAAAAACCTTATAAGCCCCCTTCGCTCGCGAGGGGGGTGGCCGAAGGCCGGGGGGAGTTACCGCTGCCTTTCATCATGAACATCAGAATCACCGCCGCCGCCAGGGAAAGCGCCGCCCCGAACACGAAGGGCGCCCGCGGGCCGCGGGTCTTGTACAGCGCCCCGGCGATCACGCTGGCCGGCAGCAGGGCCACGCCCGCCACCGTGGCCTGCAGGCCCAGCAGGGTGCCTTTCAGCGCGGGCGGGGCGATCTCGGCCACGAAGGCGCGCTCCACCCCGGTGATCATGGCGGTGTAGGCCCCGTAAAGCACGAAAATGGCCATCATCAGGGCCTTCCCCCGGGCGAAGGCGAAGCCGAAATAACACGCCGCGAAGGCGAGGTACCCCGGCACCAGCAGCTTTTTCCGCCCGATTTTGTCCGAAAGCCGTCCGAGGGGCATCGAAAGCGCGGCGGCGGTCAGGTTGCACAGGAAGTACAGCAGGATGACGCTCACCTTGCCGAAGCCCGCGTCCCGGGCGCGCAGGACGAGGAAAGCGTCGGAGGAATTGCCGAGGGTGAACAGGAACACCACGGCTAAGTACAGAAGGAGCTGTTTATCCAGTTGGCGCGCGCCCTGCCAGAAGGGCTCTCTGTGTTTGTCCGGGGCGGGGGAGGGCTCCTGCTTGACGAAGAGGAACATGCACAGCCCCAACACCGCCGGGATGACCGAAATCATGAAGAGGAAGCGATAGTTGAAGTCGTCCTGCCCGCCCCGCAGCAGGAACCAGGTGATGAGGACGCCCAGCGCGGCGCCGCACATGTCCAGGGCCTTGTGCAGGCCGAAAGCCTTGCCGAGCGAGCCGCCCGCGCTCTCGCTGACCAGGACGTCGCGCGGGGCGGTGCGTATGCCTTTTCCCGTGCGGTCAATGACCCTGGCGATCAAAATGCCCCACCAGGAGCGCGAGAGCAGCAGCGCCAGCTTGTAGAACAGGCTGCCCGCGTAGCCGGAAAAGGCGATGAGCTTTTTCTTTTGAAACCGATCCGTGAGGTACCCGCTGAATACCTTCAGCAGGCTGGCCGTGCTTTCGGCGACGCCCTCGACCACGCCCACCAGCGCGGGCGTGGCCCCGAAGCGCCCCGTCAGGTACAGCGGGATGAGCGGGTAGACCATCTCCGTGCTGATGTCCGTGAAGAAGCTCACCAGGCCCAGGAATAAAATGTTGATCATGGCCTATTCCATCTAAAATCTAATGCCTATCATCTAATGTCTAATACATAGACCCTCGCGAACGCGACTTCTTCCAGCAGCCAGTAGTCGTGCTTATCGAGGTAATCCGCGATGCCGTCCTTGTTTTCGTCAACGTCCTCCGGCTTGCAGACGAGGTATTCCGTCACCGGGGGCTTGGATTCGGGGTAGAAATTCGGGTACATATAGACTTTCTCGCGCCGGTAGAGGTGCACGGCGAACCAGGTGGTGGCGGTGATCTCCGCGTCCGCGGGCAGCTCGGCCAGGAGCTCGTCTACCGCGGCGATGCGGCCGGGATTGACGCGCATGACCTCCCTGTAGAAGCTGATGCGCGGGCCGGTGAGCGGGACGGCGCACACCATGGCCGCCACCACCGCGAAGGTCAGCATGCCGCGCCGCAGCGAGGGTTTGCACTCCCGCAGGGCCAGCAGCGCCAGGGCGATTGCAAGGGCGATGGAGCCGTAGGTGTACTGGTAGCCCACCGCGTACTGGTAGGCGTAGTTCGAGAGCAGGTTGATCACCAGCAGGGGCAGCAGCAGCAGCCAAGGCGCGCCCTTTTTCAGCGTGAACGGCGCGAAGCCCAGCGGCAGGAAAACCCACAGCAGAAACTCCGCCTTGGGCTGGGTGAACACCTGCTTGATCACGTAGCCGAGGTCCGAGAGCATCACCTTCGCCACGTCCGCGAAGCCGCGCTTGCCCTCCAGGGGGAGGAAGTAGTTCTTCAGGCGGTCCACCATCTCGCCGCTGCTGTTGTAGTGCCGTATGATCTGCACGGCGCAATAGAACCACACGGCAGCCATCGCCAGCATGGCAACACCCGTGACGATCTGCGCGCGTCTCTTGCCCTCCCATTTTTGGGCGAAGAGCAGGAACAGCGCCAGGGCCGCCACGTAGATAGCGGCGTCCTCCTTGACGGAGAGGACCAGCACGGAAAAGAGCAGCAGGGGCGCGATTTTTCGCTTTAGAAGGAAGTACACCGCCCACAGGAGGAACACGGCGATGAACTTGTTCTCGTGAAAATCGAACAGGCAGCCCTGGGGGATGGCGGGGTTGAACAGGTACAGCAGGCAGGACGCCATGACCAGCCGCGGGGAATCCCCGAAGAGATGCTTGGCGATGGCACGCACGGCGAAAACGCCCGCGCCGACGGCCGCGGCTTGCAGCACCAGCAGGGTTTCGATACGCGGGACGAGCATGTAGAACGGCAGCAGCAGGTAGTACACCGGCGAGCAGTGCACCCCGAAGTGGGTGAGCAGGCGGTTGCGCTCCAGGGTGGTGAGGGCGTGGCCGGTTTTGCGCAGGGATTCAAACATCTGGGCGAAGAGCCCCAGATCGAAATTCGTGGCGTTGTAGGTCCTGTAGCGCAGGATGGAGGCGTAGCTCATCAGCAGGGTGAAGCCCAGGAACAGCCCCGCCGCCGCCGCGTAAGTCGCCCACATGGGGATTTTCGGCCGGCCGAAGGGGAAGCGCTTTTCCGTGAACGACCAGCGCAGCGCGAAATACAGCGGCAGGCACAGCCCCAGCGAGTAGTAGATGTTCCCGCCGCTTACCCCGCTGGCCAGCAGCAGCACGAAGCAGAAGCAGGACACGGGCAGCACGGTGGCCAGGGGCTGCTGGTTTTCCCACAGCAGGCACAGCCATATCAGCACCGCGACGCTGGCAAGGAGCACGCCGAGGAACACCCACCAGTTGAGCTCCACCACGAAATCGAGGCTATCGAAGGCGCGCCCGTAGGCCACCCCCTGGATGACCGCCGCGCAGGAGGCCAGGAACAGCCCCGCCGCCTCCGCGGCCAGCCAGCCCCCGCCGCGGAGGATGGCGTCGATCCGATGGAACTGCCGTTGTAGATTCGTCAGCATTTTGCTCCTCGGGAGACGCACTGCCGTGCGTCTCTACATTCCATGCGATATTTTGCGGCGCTTATTCGCCTTCGCCTATCGTATGTTCCCCCGGGCCCAGTGTTATAACCCGGCCCTCCAGCCGCGCCTCGGCGGTGCAGCCCTCGGGCACGGTGAATGCATACGCGAAGCCCTCGCCGGATTTGCGCCACCCGGCTTTCACGAGGCCGCGGCGGGTGTCGATCTCGGCATGGGCGTAGTCCAGGCGGGCGTCGGGCCGCGGGGCGAAGACGATGTGCCGGAAGCCCGGGCCGGCCTCATCCGTCTGTATGCCCGCGACCGCGCCGAACAGCCAGTCCGCCACGGAGCCGTAGGCATAGTGGTTGAAGGAATTCATGCCCGCGCTCTGGAAGGAGCCGTCGGGCCGCTGGCCGTCCCAGCGCTCCCAGATGGTGGTGGCCCCCATGGTGACGGGGTAGAGCCACGAGGGGTACTCGCGGCGCAGGAGGAGGCCGTAGGCGAGGGAGGCCAGGCCGTTTTCGCTCAGGGCGTGGAGCAGATAGGGCGCGCCCAGAAAGCCGGTCGTCAGGTGGCCGCACGCGCGGATGAGGGATTCCAATTGGGCGGCGACGCTTTTACGCATATCCCCTTGCACCAGACCGAAGTGCAGTGCAAGCGCGCAGGCGGTTTGTGTGTTGCAAGCCAGCTTGCCGTCCCTGATGAATTCGCGGCGGAAGGCCTGCTCCGTCTGCTGGCGCTGAACTCTGTATTTCTCCACATCGATGCCCAGCGCCTCGCCCGCCTTTACCAGTATGCCAGTTGAATAAGCGAAAAAGGCGCCTTGCAGCACGGGCTTGGGCGTGGCGTCCTTGCCGTCCAGGTTCAGCCAGTCACCGAAATGCCCGCCGCCGGTCCACAGGCCGCCCTTGCTGTGGGCAATCATGTAGTCCACCCAGGCCCTCATGGAATCGAACTGGCGGCGCAAAATCTCCTGGTTCCCGTAGGTGCGGTAGATTTCCCAGGGGCAGATCACCGCGGCGTCGGCCCAGCCGGCGGAGCTGTCGCCGTTCCAGTGCACGCGGGGGATCACGTGGGGTACGCCGCCATTAGGGAGCTGCTCGCCGGCGAGGTCGGCCAGCCACTTGCTGAAGAAGCGCTCGCAGTCGTAGAGATAGCTGGCCGTGCGGCAGAACACCTGGGCGTCGCCCGTCCAGCCCAGGCGCTCGTCGCGCTGCGGGCAGTCGGTGGGGACATCCAGGAAGTTGCCGCGCATCCCCCACACGACATTCGAGAACAGCCGGTTCACCAGGGGCTCCGAGCACTCGAAATATCCCGTGCGCTTCATCTCGCTGTGCACGACGACGGCGGTGAAGTCCTCGGGCTTGACCTCGCAGGGCCAGCCCTTCGGCTGCACGTAGCGGAAGCCCTGGAAGGTAAAGGCAGGCAGATACACGTGCGGCTTGCCGTCGCAGACGAATTCGATCTCCTGTTTGGCGCGGCGCAGGTTGGCGGTGTAAAAGTTCCCCGCGGCGTCGAGGATTTCCGCGTGGCGCAGGGTGCCCTTCTTCTTCGCCGGGCCTTTGATCTGGAATTCAACGTAGCCCGTGAGCACCTGCCCGAAATCCAGCACGAGTTCGCCCTGCGGCGTGGTGAACATGCGTTGGACGGGCAGGCGCTCGGTCTCCACGATGCGCTCGCCCTGCAGGGGGATCAAGATATCCTTCGGGAAATCGACAGTACGCGCGGGGAGAGGATGCTTGTCCACGAAGCCCGCGTCGTAGGTTTCGCCGTTGTACATGTTGGCGCAGCGTGTCTTACTCTTGCGGCAGCGCCAGCCATCCCCGGTGGAGAGGGTCTCCCGCGTGCCGTCCTTGTATTCCAGCGTCAGCGCCGCCAGCAGGGCGGTCTCCCTGCCGCCCGGGAGCGGCCCGGGCCACAGCTTTGCGTGCCGCTTGTTCCTGTTCTTCTCGTGCATGCGCCAGCCCGGGCCCAGCTCGATGCTGAGGCGGTTTACGCCCTCGGCAAGCAGCTCTGTGATGTCGTAGGTCTGGTATTGCAGGCGCTTGCGGTAGTTCGTCCAGCCCGGGGCGAGGACCTCGCCGCCGACCTTCGCGCCGTTGAGCGTGGCGGCGTAGACGCCCAGGGCCGTGGCTTGCAAGGTAGCTTTTTTGGCGGGGCCCCGGGGGGTGAAATCGAAGAGGAATTCGATGGGGGCCTCGCCGGTTTTTTTGGGGTATTGCAGCCAGGATGCCGCAAAGATGGGGTCGGGCATGCTATATCCTCTCCTTCAGGAACTCAATCGCGTGGACGATGTCGTCATAGGGCCTGTCGCCCACCTCGCGCTCCACGGTGAGGAAGCCCTTATAGCCGATGTCCCGCAGGGCGTTCAGGTAGGCGGCCCAGTCCACCTGGCCCTCGCCGAGGGGCACCTCCTCGAAGCTGGGGCCGGTGACGATGTGGCTTTCCACCATGCCGTAGACGACGTCCGGGTCCTTGTAGAAGATCTGCCGGCCGTCCTTGGCGTGGGTGTGCACGATATAATCTTTTAAAAGGTAGGCCGCGCCGGCGGGGTCGTCCCCCGTGACCATGACCAGGTTGGCGGGGTCGAGGTTCACCGCCACGCCGCGCGAGCCCAGGGAATCCAGGAAGGCCTTGAGCGCCGCGGCGGTCTCGGGGCCGGTTTCGATGGCGAAGTGGGCCTCCAGGCTGTCAGCGTATTGCGCCAGCGCGCCGCAGGCCTCCTGCAGGATCTGGAAGCGCGGATGGGCCGGGTCCGTTGGGACCACGCCGATGTGGGTGGTCACCACGTCGGTCTCCAGGTCTTTGGCGAGATCGAGGATGCGCTTGCTGCGCTCGATCTTTTCGGGGTTCTTTTCGGGATGGGTGAAGCCGCCGCCGCCGAGGTCGCCGCACAGGGCGGAGATCACCAGACCGTGGGATTTCACCAGGTCCAGCAGCTCGCGCCGCTTTTTCGGCGGGAGGTTCTCGGGTGCCATGTCCCCCCGGGTGGAGTAAATCTGCACGCCCTGCGCGCCGGCTTTGGCCGCCAGCGCCAGCGCGCTGCGCACGTCGGTGCGGAAGCCGTCCAGCAGGACGCCCAACAGAAAATCAGCCATGTGCGTTCCTCCGTCATACAAGATAGGGATAGTATAACAGAAAAGGCGGCGGGGCGCAATGCTTTATGGTAAAAAAACGTATTTCGCGGGGTAAATACTTTTTGAAAAAGGGATTGACACCGTGTTACAACTGTGTTATACTTTGCTTATGCAACTTGCATAGTAAAAAGGCAGCGTGCAAGCGTGTTTTTGTTTTTTTGAAGGGCATCTTTTATACGGTATTGACAGGAGAGAAGTACATATGGCGAAAAAGCAAGCGGGGGAGAATATAGATAAAGAAAAGCAGGGCGGCGCCCTCCACAAGGCCGGCACGGCGCTCGGCATCCTGCTGATCCTGCTGTTGCTGCCAATGATAGCGTGCAACGTGACGCTGATTGTCAAGAGCTTCCTCCGGCCGGAAAAGGTCCCCACGATTTTCGGCGTCGCGCCGCTGATTGTGCTGTCCGGCTCCATGAGAGAAGAAATTCAGGTCAACGACCTGATTTTCGTCAAAGAGCAGGACCCTGACACCCTCGAGGTGGGCGACGTGATTGCCTACCAGTCCGTGGACAGGGGGAAGGAGACGATCGCCCACAGGATCATCGGCATAACCACCACGCCGGCGGGCCGCAGGCAGTTCACCACGAAGGGCGACAACAACAACGCGGCCGACACCGACCCCGTGGAGACATACCAGGTAGTGGGCCGCTACTTCCTGCGGCTGCCCGGACTGGGGAAGGCCGCGCAGTTCCTGCAGACGACCTGGGGCATCATCCTGAGCGTGGGCATCCCCATGCTGCTGTTCTTAATTTACGACGTGGTGCGGCGCACGCGCTACCGCCGCGGCGGGAAATATATCGACAACGCGGAGTTCGAGCGCCTGAGCGCGCTGGCGGCCAAGGCGGAGGAAGCCCCCGCGCAGGAGGAGAATCCCCACGAAAACGAAAAATAATTCGCAAAAGCATTGACAGCCCCCTTATTACATGCTATACTGTGTTATACAGGTTGAACAGTAAAAGGCATCGTTCTGCGGAGTTTTTGGAATATTTGGGACACAACAACACATCGACAGGAGAATCCGGGATGGCAAAGGGGAAACCAGAGCAGGAAAAGGGAAAGCGTGTTCCCCATATTGTAGGCAACGTGATCGGCATCGCGCTGATTGTGGTGCTGCTGCCTATCATGATCGCGAATACGACGCTGATTATCAAAAGCTATACGCAGCCCAACAAGGTGCCCAGCTTCCTGGGCGTGTCCCCGCTGATCGTGCAGTCCGGCTCCATGAAGGAGGCCATACAGGTCAACGACCTGATCTTCGTGAAAAAGGTGGACCCGGACACGCTGCAGCTCAAGGACATCATCGCGTTCCAGCAGCTGGGCGAAACCACCGTGGTGACCCACCGCATCGTGGACATGAAACCCGACGAGAACGGCCGCGTCCAGTTCATCACCAAGGGCGACAACAACAACACCCCCGATACGGATCCCTGCGACAAGCTCCAGGTGGTGGGCAAGTACTTCGGCAGGCTGGCGGGCGTGGGCAAGGTGGCCCTCTTCCTGCAGCAGCCCCTGGGCATGGTGGTCTGCGTGGCCGTGCCCCTGGCCGCGTTCCTGCTTTACGACGTCATCAAGCGGGTGCTCTATAACCGCAAGAAGAAGGGCGAGGACGACGCCGACAAGGAGGAGCTCGAGCGCCTGCGGGCCTTGGCCGCCGCCGTGGAGGCGGGGGAACCCCTCCCCGTGCAGCCCGCAGCCTCCGCGCAGCCCGAAGAACCCGCACCCGA
>WQTL01000469.1 GCA_009786275.1 Bacillota bacterium
TGTACACGCCGGAAAAACAGTTGATGAAGCTGGTCCCCGCGAAGCCGCAGAAGGGGTAGGGGAAGTTGAGTTTGGTCATGCGACAGCCCCCGCCATTTCTTCCGCCTCCGCCGGCAGCTGCGACGTGCAGTGCGGGCAGCGCGTGGCCTTGATGGCGATCTCGCTGCAGCAGAAGGGGCACTCCTTCACGGTGGGCGCGGGTTTCTCGGGGGCGGCCTTTCCCCTGCGGCGCACCTTCTTGCCCACGTCCCCCACGGAGTTGATGCTCTTGACGATGAGGAACACCACCAGCCCGATGATCAGGAAGTTGATCACGGCGGTGATCAGCGAGCCGTAGCTCACCACCACGCGGCCGGCGTCTATGGCGGCACTCGCGCTGGCGATGACGTCCTTGCTGGGGTAGCGTATGCGCGTCAGGTCAATAAAAGCCGCGCTGAAGTCGATCTCCTTGGTGAACGCGCCGATGATAGGCAGGAACACGTCGCTCACCGCCGAATTGATCACCGCCTGGAACGCGCCGCCGATGATCACGCCCACGGCCAGGCTGATGACATTGCCCTTGGTGATGAAGTCCCTGAACTCCGTGCCGAGTTTTTTGGCTTTGCTCGCCTTCCCGCGCTTGCCCATTCCCCGCGCACCTCCCGCGTAACAATATATTATCATCTTATTCTACACGAAATCGGCGCAATTTGCAAGCGCTAAAGAGAAATTAAGTGTAAATTAAAAGAAAACATTTGCTTTTCTCCTTTGCGGGGGGTATAATGGTATCTATTCCACCCGCGAGGAGGCCCCCCATGCTGCTTGCCATCGACGCTGGCAACACCAACCTGACCCTTGGCGTATTCCAACAAGACGCTCTGTTGCTGCGCGCCCGCCTTGCCACCGACCGCGCCCTCACGCCCGACCAGCTGGCCATGCAGCTTATGGACGTCTTCCGGCTGTACCGCGCGGACCCGGCGGACTGCGGGGACGCGGTGATCGGCTGCGTGGTCTCGGAGCTCACCGGGGCCTTGGCCGAGGCCGCGCAGAAGCTCACGGGCAAGGCGCCCCTCGTGCTGGCCCCGGGGGTAAAGACCCGCCTGAACATCCGCATCGACAACCCCGCCCAGCTGGGCGCGGACCTCATCGCCGCCGCCGTGGCCGCCAAGGCGCTCTACCCCCTGCCCTGCCTGGTCGCCGACCTCGGCACCGCCACGAAACTCAGCGCCCTGGGGGCCGACGGCAGCTTCCTGGGCTGCTCGATCTCGGCGGGCGTGGGCATCTCGCTGGAGGCCCTGGCCGCGCGCACCTCGCAGCTGCCGCGCATCGCCCTGCGGGCCCCGGCGCGCTGCATCGGCACCAACAGCGTCGAGAGCATGCAGTCGGGCACGGTGGTCGGCACGGCCTGCATGATCGACGGCATGATCGCCCGCATGGAGCAGGAGCTGGGGCAACCGGCGGCAACCGTCGTCGCCACCGGCGGGCTTTCCCGGGAGATCGCCGCCCATTGCCGCCGCGAGATCATCCACAACGAGGACCTGGCGCTGCTGGGGCTAAGGGAGATATACGCAATGAACAATTGACAATTTAGCTCTTTATTTTCCCCCTCTGCCCTGCGTGACAGAGGGGGAGAATAAGAAATATAAGCGCTGCACCCGTCACGGGGCAGCAGCAAGGAGGAAAATCCTATGGCAACCGCAAAAACATCAACCCGGCAAAAAATCCTGTTCCTGGCGCAGTTCTCCGTCCTGCTGGCTATCGAGGCCATCGTATGCTTCACGCCGCTGGGCTCGTTGCCCGCCATGGGCCCGATTGTCGCGACACTGAGCCACGTGCCTGTGATACTGGCGGCAATCCTGCTCGGGCCCGCCGCAGGCTCGCTGATGGGCTTCTTTTTCGGCCTGTTCAGCTTCCTTGTGTGGACTTTTACCCCGCCCTTCGCGCCCATCGCCTTCGTTTTTACGCCGTTCTATTCCCTCGGGCAGTTCCAGGGCAACCTGTGGAGCCTGGTCATCTGCTTCCTGCCGCGCATCCTGATCGGCCTGGTGGCGGGCGCGGTGTTTTCCCCGGCAAAGAATCATCCCAGGCGCGAAATCCCCGCAGCGGCAGCGGGCGGCGTGCTGGGCACCCTGACGAACACCCTCCTGGTGCTGGGCGGCATATGGCTCTTCTTCGGCCGGCAGTATGCCGAGGGGGCCGGCTTCGCCTACGACACCATCCTGGCTGTCATCGGCACGACGGTGCTCACCAGCGGCCTGCCGGAGGCCGTCATCGGCGGCTTTTTGGCGGCGGCGGTGGCCGTGCCCGTGCGGCGTATCGTATTTAAGAAAGGCTAAACCATGCCGAACGTGACCCAGGAAAACATCGACCGCTTTTCAGGCTTCGCCGACCTGTACAACGCCAGCCGCCCCGTCCCGCCGGAGATCATACGGACGTGCATCTTGAAATACCTGGCCTCTTCCCCGGAGCTGGTCGTCGACATCGGCAGCGGCACGGGGCTTTCCACGATGATCTGGCACGGCATCGCCAGCCGGGTGATCGGCATCGAGCCCAACGACGACATGCGCAGCGCCGCGGAGGCTTCCGTCTCCGCGGGCAATGTTGCGTTTCAAAAGGGCTATTCCAACCGGACGGGCCTGCCCGAGGGCTGCGCCGACGTCGTGACGATCTCGCAGGCCTTCCACTGGATGGACATCCCCAGCACCCTGGACGAGGTCTGGCGCATCCTGAAACCCGGCGGCGTGTTCGCCGTCTACGACGCGGACTGGCCGCCCTGCGTGGACTGGATGGTGGAAAAAGAATACAGGGCCCTGAACAGGAAGTGCAACGCCGTCAAGCCGCCTGCCAGCTTCAACAGCAAAGGCAAGCACCTGGCGCGGCTGGAGGAATACGGCAGGTTCCGCTTCGTGCGGGAGGCCGTCTGCCACAGCGTGGAGCCCTGCACCCCGGAGCGCATGATCGGCATCGCCACCAGCCAGGGCTGCGTACAGGGCGCGCTGAAGCTTGACGCGTCCATCGAAAAAGATGTCGAGGCATACTGCGATGTTGTGCGGGAACGGTGCCCGGAGACGTTCGAGATTGTGTATTCGTACCGGGTAAGGCTGGCGGTGAAATGAAAAAACAGCTCCCTCTCGCGAGGGGGCTGCTCTTTTTGATAAAGTTAAATCCGTTCCTGAATAAACATAAAGATATGTCCGGCCTTCTGCATACAATCCTCGGCTTCCTCGGCGTCAACGGAGTCGTCGCCGGGGTAGCGTGTCGTTGTGGCATAATCCGTAAGGTCAGAGGCGACGAGGAAAAGCGCCTCGAACGAGCCGTCGTATTTCAAACACATCTTGCAAAGAAGCTCAAGGTTGTGCGTGTAGGGAACCTCCGGCTCAAACTGTGTAAGGTATGCTTTCAGCGCTTTCTCGCCCGCTTGCTGCGCGTGATAGCAGCTGTTCGCCGGCTCGCCGCCGTTCAGCAGGAGTTCCGCGCTGTGCAAATCGCTTGCCGATTTTTGCAGCCACTGTTGCACAACGTCACGCTCGCTCATATAGCAGCCTCCCGTCCCTCGCCACTTTCCGCTCCAGCGTATTGTAGTTTTTCATCTCGTCAAAATGATTCATGTGCGCCGCCAACATATCGAAGGGCGTCATCAGCGGCGTAAAGGCGATTGCCCGGCGGACCAGCCGCGTGGCTTCGCGGGCGCGCATGCCGCCGTCCGGGAGCACCACGAAAAAGTCGTAGTCGCTGTGCGCGTGGGGCTCGCCATAGACGTGGGAACCGAACAGGTAGATGCGCTCCACCGGCACGGTTTGCTTAATTAGTTCGGTAATCTGCCGGATTTCGTCCTGGGCTTTTTGTTTATCAACCATGAGGCACCCCCCTTCCCAGTTTATTATACGCCATCCGCGCACAAAAAGCAAGCTCGAATTACGCCTCCGCCTTCTCCGCCGCCACCACCAGCACCGTCAGCACCATCAGATACGGCACCGGCGCGAACACCCCCGGGTTCACCAGGGACATCATCTCCAGCCCCACCCAGGCCAGGAACAGCGTCAGGCGGAACTTCGTCGCCCGGCGGCGCAGGAAGATTTTCACGCGCACAATGTACTGGTACAGGTATGCCGCCGCGCCCACGAGCCCCATGCTGCCGATGATCTGCAGCGGCGCGCAGTGGTACCAGCACAGGGCGAATTTCTTCGAGGGGTGGAGGTCCCGGTTGCCCATCCAGCCCAGCCCCACGCCCAGCAGGGGGTGCCCCAGGAAATCCTGCACGGCCCGCTTGTAGAGCTGCAGGCGCACCTCCTCCTCGCTGTTGAACACGCTTTGCAGGAAGCGGACGATCACCGGCCTGAAAAACGGCACCAGCAGCGGCACGCATACCACGGCGATGACGGCCGCCGCGGTCACAATGCCGATATAGACCGGGCGGCGCTTTTTGTCGGCCAGGAGCACGAACAGGATGCACATCATCAGCTCAATCGTGCCGAACAGCATCCCCCCGCGCGAGCCGGAAAGCAGCAGCGCGAGGTACATCGCCAGCCCCGTGAGCAAAAACAGCGGCTGTTTGAAGGCCTTGAGGAAGGGGAAGGGCAGCGCCAGCATCAAAAAAGTCGACACGTTGTTGCGCCACTGGAACGCCAGGAGCTCCGGCTTTTGCAGCAGGCGCGGCAGGTGCGAGAGATACTGGTGAAAGACCATGAAGGCCCCGAGCAGCCCCAGCGCCAGCATCAGGTTGGGGATATAGCGCTCCAGCCGGCCGTCTTTGTCCTCCGGGATGGCGCCTGAGAGCCATATGTAGAGCAGCAGCATGCCGAAGCCCAGCAGCCCCACGTGATACAGCGTCCCGGCGGCGAAATACTCCTTCGCGCTGATGGCCCCCAGCCCGCCGACGGTCGCCGCGATTGACACCGCGAAGATGGCCCACGCGGCCCGCCCCCATACCATGGGCCTGCGGTATATTTTGATGTGCGCCGTGATCGCCCCGGCGGGCAGCACGGCCAGCCACGCCATGGAGCCGAACTGCTTCACCAGCGCGTCGTCGGTGCTGGAAAAGGAGGGGTTCTCGCTGGCCTTGATCATGATGATGCAGGCCAGCAGCAGCGGCGCGAAGGGCGTGAGGATATCCTCGCACAGCACCAGCTGCGCCATGGCCACCACGCCCAGTACGATCATACCGGCTGTCTCCATATGGAATACCACGGCCAGGGCGGCCAGGGCGGCCTGCGCCGCCAGGCCCCAGGGGGACGCGAAGAACCGCCGCAGCTGCAGCAGCCGCGGCGTTTCTCTCAAAAGCGGTTTTCCCGCCGGCAAACTGCCGGTTGTCCGAAGGTTCATCCGAGCCTCCACGTATTAGGAGTAGTTATAGCTGGCGGCGCTCTGCTGCTTCATAAACTCCATGTATTCGTCGCACATCTTCTTCGCGCTGGCCAGCGCGAAACGCATGCCGATGCCGTGGTGGCCCAGGGGGTAAAGCTCGTGCAGCCCCTCGACGTACTTCGTATAGTCCGCCTCCACGAGCGCGTCCGAGATCTCGCTTTCCCAGGTGAAGTTATCCGCGTTCTGGCTGACGAGATACACCACCTTGCAGCTGCCGGAGGCCTCGATCACGGCGGCGTCGCCCGCTTTGCGCGCGCTGTCAAACAGCCAGGTGTCCATCTCCGCAATGCCCGTATCGCCGGGGCCCATCTTTTCGGAAAGGCCGGCGTCCGCGTTCTCCTGCGCCTCGGCTACGCTGACCTGCTCGTCCACCAGGGCCTTGAAGGCCTCCTGCGTGCCGCCGTTTTCCTGCCATTTGGCAAGCAGCGCGTCGGCGGATTCCTTCGCCTTCTCCTTGGGTGTGGGATCGCCCTCGGCAGCCGCCGGGTCGGCCTCGGGGATTTCCACGTTGATGGTGTAGAAGTCCACGGTGGTCTGGGCGTAGGGCGTGCGCAGCAGGAGCACGGCGTACACGTTGGCGTCGGTCTCCAGTGTGGTGCTATCGCCCGCTTTGCGCGCGGCGTCGAAGAACCACGCGGCGTTGTCCCCTTCGCCGTAGGCGCCCTCGATATCCGCGCGGCGCTTGCGCAGCATCAGCGTGGAGGCGTCCGCGTCGTAGTCGTGTGTATGGTCGGGCTCTTCCTCTTCCTCGTGCTGGTGCTGGGCGTCGTAGAGCGCCTGCGCCGCGGCGATGAAGCCCGCCTCGGTGCCGCCCTCCCGCAGGAATTCCTTGGCCTTGGCCAGCGCGGCCTCGTCGGCCTCCAGCTGGCGCGCGGTGTGCTCCTCGGGGGTTTCGCCCTCGACGGCCTCCGCCTGCTCGATGGGGAAGCTGTAGACGCGGTAGTCCACCTGGTTATAGGCGTTCGGGTCCGCGTCGTATTTCACCTGCAGCTCCGCCATGGGGTGCAGGGCGCGGTATTCCTCCTGCTTTTGCTCCACGAAGCCCGCCACGACCAGCTTGCGCTCCTCCAGCTCGCGGAACACCTTCTTCGTGATGCCGGGGACGTATTGGTTGCGCAGGTAGGCCCCCACCGACATGGCGGAGGCCACGGCGATCCCGTCGAGCTCCGCCACCGCGTCGTCCAGGGACTTCTGGTCCTCCTCGCTCAGCCGGTAGCCGGCCTTTTTCGCCTCGGCGTACAGGGCCAGCTCGTTTTGCAGGCTCTGGTGCACCTGGCTGGTGAATGCGGCGTCCCAGGTGCCGCCCTCCTGCGCCGGCTGGCCGAAGATCGAGGCGTTGGTGTCCAGCCCGTAGTACATGCCGTACTGGTATATGCTGCGGTAGAGGTTGCTGAAGTTATACGCCCACACCGGCGTGAGGACGTTCTGCCCGCCCACGGTGAGCGCGGGCAGAAAGCGCCCGGGCAACCCGTAGCTGCCGGCGTAGATGGCTACGCCGCCCAGCACCAGGGCAACGAGGACCAGGATGGCCACGAGCTTGACCAGCGCCGGGCCGCGGTCCTTCTTCGAGGTCTTCTTCGTGCGCTGCCTGGCCTCCTGCCGCTTCCATTGCTGGCGCTCGCGCTCGAACTTCTGCTTTTCCTTCAACCGCTGTTTTTCCTGTTTGGTTAAACCCTTGTCCGCCATGGCTGTCTGTCCTTCCTTATACAAGTACTGATACCAAGCTATTATTCTACACGATTTTTCCGCGCATTACAAGAGCAAAACGGCTCTTTTCACAAATAATTTAAAAACGCCGCGTTTTTGACGGAAATATCCAGCCCGTTTAGGCCTTCCAGCTCCCCCGCTGGCGTTTTGAAATCGAACATCAGGCGGTGGGAGCACAGGCACTGCCGCCGCAGCCCGCGCTTCAGGTCCGCCTGGTACTGCGCCCGGGGGGCGTATTTGCCGTCGCCCGCCAGGGCGTGCCCCAGCGCCGCGAGCTGCGCCCGGATCTGGTGCGTGCGCCCGGTGAGCAGCTCCAGCTCCAGGAGGCAGATATCAGGGGGCAGGAGGGAGGAGACGCGGTATTTCGTCAGGCATTCCTTCGCGCCGGGCCGGGGCTTGTCATAGACGCGCACCAGGCTCCTGCCCTCGTCCTTCGCAAGCCAGCCCCGCAGGAGCAACCAGCCGTCCGCTTGCAATTCCCCCTGTGTAGGTACGCCGTGCACCGCGCAGAGATAGAACTTGCGCAGCTCGCGGTCCTTCATTTTCTCGTTGAGGACGCGCAGGGCGGCGGCGGTCTTCGCGGCGATGACGATGCCCTGGGTGTTCCGGTCAATACGGTTGACCAGCGCGGGCGCGAAGGCGTTCTCCCGGGCGGGGCCGTACTCCCCTTTTTCATAGAGATAGCGCTGCGCCCGCCCCAGCAGGGTGTCGACATACTCGCTCTCGTCCGGGTGGGACAGCAGCCCCGCGGGCTTGTCCAGCAGCAGCACATGCCCGTCCTCGTAGAGCACCTCCAGCTCCCTGCCCGCCCGCAGGAAGTCATATTGGTATTCCGGCGGCGCGAAGAGCTCGTCCGGCAGCCAGCACGCCAGCTCGTCGCCTTCCAGCAGGCGCGCGCCGCCCTCGGCGCGCTTGCCGTTCAATTTGATACGTTTGGTGCGCAGGGCCTTGTAGAGCAGCGCGGGCGGCAGGCCGGGCGCGGCCTTCTGGAGGAATTTGTCCAGGCGCTGGCCCGCGTCGTTGGCGGCGATGGTGAAACGCTTCATCCGCTCATCCTCTGTAGGTTTTGATCGCCCGCAGCTCGTCCAAAATCGCCGCGGCGTTCTCCAGCGGCACCTCGTAGTTCAGCTCCACCGAGAGCCCCAGCCCCCCCTGCGGCAGCCACAGGGCCTCCGCGCACTCGCGCACGTGGCCGCGCAGCTGCGAGGGCGCGGCGAAGGGGTACATCTGCCTGTCGAGGTCCAGGTTGATGGGAATTTTGCCCTTGCACACCCGCACGAGGTTCTCCAGGCCGTTGGCGCGTATCTGCGGGTTGAGCATCGCCGCGCCGCACTCTTGCAGGTCGGGCATGATCTCCCAGATGCAGCCGTCCGTGTGCAGGTACACCAGCTTGCCCGCCCGGCGCGCCAGGCCGAACATGCGCGCGAAGCAGGGTTTCATGTACTTGCGCCACTTCAGCGCGCCGATGGCCAGGCCCTTCTGCATGCCCAGGTCGTCGCCGAAATACATGACCTCGCCGGTCTTGGGCAGCGCGCATTCGATCTGTATACAATTATATTCGAGCACCTTATCGATGAGGATTTGCAGCTCGCCGCACTCCTCGGCGAAGTCCAGCATGGCCTCCTCAAAGCCGCGCAGATCGAGCAGCCGCAGGTACATCAGCCCGTGGGGCAGCGAGCCGTCGCGGTTCTCCGGTATTTCCAGCGAGAGGACGTCCTCCCGCCGGGGCACGGGGTGGCCTGTGGCGATGGCGTCCATGCCCTCGTGGGCGTTGTTCCACACGCAGCCCCACTCGTCGGTCCACTGCCCGCGCTTGTAGCGCCCGGACAGCTCTTTCTTCACCGATTCCGGCGTACGGTTTTGCGGCAAAAAGTCCGGGTATTCCCTGGCGAAGCGGGTCATTTCGTCGCCGTAGTGCAGCCACATGGCGGGCAGGCACCCCACGGAAATCGGGATTTCTTCCGGATGGTCCCAGGTCATGGCCTTGATTAAGAGTTGTTGGTGGTTGCTCATAGCGCCCCCTCCTATATACCAAATAGCCGCCTGCCGTTCTCATGGCAAACATCGATCAGCTCCTGCGCGTCCATCCCGCGCAGCCCCGCGATTTTCTCCGCCGTGTACGCGATGTGCGCGCTGTCGCAGCGCTGCCCGCGATGGGGCTCGGGCGTCATGTAGGGCGCGTCGGTCTCCAGCAGCAGGCGTTCCAGTGGAATTTGCGCCGCCACCTCCGCAGGCCTGTGCGCGTTCTTGAACGTCACCGCGCCCCCCAGCCCGATGTACAGCCCCAGCGCGAGCACCTCCCGCGCGAATTGCCAGCACCCGGAGAAACAATGCACCACCCCGATAGGGGTCAGGGGGGAGGAGTTAGGGGTTAGGGGAAATACCTTCCGCAGGATATTGAGCGTATCTTTATGCGCCTCTCTGTCATGAATAATCACCGGCAGATTCAGCTCGCGGGCCAGCCGTAATTGCTTTTCAAAGCAATCCCGCTGCACCTCGCGCGGCGAAAAGTCGTAGTGATAGTCCAGACCGATCTCCCCCAGCGCAACGCATTTTTCATGCAGCAGCAGATCGCGCAGATGCGCAGCATCCCCAAAGCCGGAGGCCTCATGCGGATGCACCCCGCAGGCGGCGTAGATATACGTATATTCGTGAGCAAGCGCTAGGGCCGCGCGGCTGTCGGGCACATCGCTGCCGCAGGTGAGCACGCACGCCACCCCCCGCCCGGGCAGGGCGCGCAGAAGCTCTGCCCGGTCAGAAGCGAAGCGTTTGTCGGTATAGTGGGCGTGGGTATCGAAGATGTTATTGAGCATTGCTTTGTTTTTGCGGAGACGCACTGCCGTGCGTCTCTACAAAATATCTCCCAAGGATGTAGAGACGCACGGCAGTGCGTCTCCCAACAAAACGAATCGCGTCTGCATTACCCCGCCGCGTCCTTGATGTAATATTTGAAGAACCGCACCCCCTCGCCGATGGCCGCCACGGGCAGGCGCTCGTCGGTGGCGTGGGTGCACAGCAGCAGCTCCACGGGCGCGAGGAAGGGCGAGAAGCGGTAGCAGTGCTCGCTCATGGCGTCGTACTTGATGGTGTCCGTGCCGCCCATCACCAGGAAGGGCGCGAGGATGGCGTCGGGGTGCAGGTTGGTCACCAGGCGGCGGATGGCCTCAAAGGACTTGGAATCCGTGGAGGAATACTTCGAGGCCTCGTTGGTCTGCAAGACTTTGACCTCGACGTTCTTATTTCTGGCGACTTTTTTGATGTGCGCCACGAGGTCCTCGGTTGTCGTGCCGGGCATCATGCGCATGTTCACCACGACGCTGGCCTTCTGGGGCAGCACGTTGGGCGCGGGGCTGCCGACGGCCTGGGTCACGGCGGTGGTGGTGCGGACCATACACGCCGCGGGGGGAATCTTCTTCATGACAGCCAGCAAAACCGGGCGCAGCAGCTTGTGGTTCACCGCGAAAATCCGCAGCCAATAGGGCAGGCGCCGCCCCGCGCTGTCGATGATATTGCTCATCAGGGGGGTCATCTTCGCCTTGAACTGGTGCTTTTCCAGGCGGCGGATAACCTCGGCGAGCTCGCCCAGGGCCGTGTGGTTCGGCGGCTGCGAGGCATGCCCGCCCTTGGCGTTTACGCTCACCTCGATGTCACAGTGGCCCTTCTCGGCCACGCCCACGCCCGCCAGCACGCCCTCTAAAATGCCCTTGACCTGCACGGGCAGCATGGCCCCGCC
>WQTL01000470.1 GCA_009786275.1 Bacillota bacterium
CTATCGCAACAAGCAACGCAGGCACCTGCTTCGCTTTTCTCTTGTCTGCGGGCTGTATAACTATGAACTAGGGTTTTAGAACAGGTCTATTATCCAACAAGCAAATGCAAGCCGTTTTGTATCAAGTCCTAAACCTATTTTTCTTCGGTTTGCCCGGCTAGCCATTCTTCATAATCGAGGAACCCGTTCCAGACCTCGTCGACGATAACCTCGCAGGCCTCATTGACGATCAGGCAAGCTGCGTCATCGCCGTGTGTTTCATTCTCCAAAAGAAACAGTTTGCCATGCAGTTCTGTATCCCGTTCGCCGATGGTATACCACGCGCCTGTATGGCTCTCGATTCGGATGTGCTCGCTGTTGATGGTGATCATACTGCCGCATCTCCTTCATGTAGATTGAGGATGGCCAAGCCGCTTTGCCTGGCCTGGCTGACGGTATATTTCGTTCCGCTGCCGCCGCCATCCCAGTAACAGATCAATTCTGACGAATGGTCAACCAGGGCGCGGTTACGCTCGTAATAAATACCTGGACGGTACTGCTTGGTTATTTTTATGCCCATGTCGTGCTGCCTGAATACCTCCTGCGCCCGGCTGATCCACTCGGGCGTCCAGCATTCCTCGCGGATAAAAAAGCCTGTTTGATATGGGGCAATGCTGATAAGCCGAACCTGGGGAAATTGCTCCTTCAGCGCGATTACCTGCTCCGCGCAGATGATGTCCCATCCAGCCATGCATCCGTGCAGCATGGTCGTTTTACCGAGCTCCATGGCGGCAATCAGAGATTGCCGTAGGGCGGCGATAAGCAGCTGCGTTTCCGGCGCACCGGCTTCACCTCTGCCAGGCAAACGGTCAGGCCTATGGCCTGAAAAGCAGAGCGAGTGGGCGGGGTTGATGCCCTGTAACACATCCATACCAACAGCCTCGATTGAATTCTTAGTAGCGGAATTCCCTGATATAATATTCATAGTATAGCTCAAAGGAAAAACAAAATCAATAGCCTATTCCAAACGAGAAAAGATATTTGTAGTATATAAAGGGAGGGATGACTATGACAGAGATTACTCAAATCATCGGCGATCGCATTCGTATGTACCGAACCCGGAAGAACCTCAGCCAGGATGCGCTGGGCGAAATGGCCGGGCTGTATGGCGCATACATCGGGCAGCTGGAACGCGGCGAAAAGAACGCCACGCTGGAAAGCATCGGGAAAGTCGCGCGGGCGCTTGACTTGCCCTTCGAGGTGCTATTTGAAAACATCATTGGCGGCGGGACGCAAAATGAAATCTCAAGGAAATGCTATAATTTGCTTACTCCGCTTCCACTGAAGGATCAGGCAGCCATCCTGGCTTTGGTCGAAGATGCGATTGCCTTTAAAAACGCGTGAAAAAAGCCACTTCCAAAGTGGGTTACAGAGGATGCTTTTTCGTCGGTGGAGAGGCGCCTGGAGGTTGAGGCTAAGCGTTAGCTGAGCCGAAACCGGAACGGCGCCCGGGAACCGACGTAAAAGGATCGCTGTAATCCTATTTGCGCGCGCCCCTGGGGAGCGCAATAGAAGTTGTCTTGCCACTTTCGGTTACACCAAAAGCTCTGCCGCGTGTGTTTCAAGTGCCGCAGAAATAGTCAAGTGGTTTTTCAGGCGCGATTCAAACCTTTGGGTACATTCCATATTGCGGCGGCATCTTCAGGTGAGTCGTAAGTCAACATCCCAAGATACTCACGGTCATAATGCTCTATTGGGCACAAGCCTGCTGTCGCTCCATGGACAAGAACGAATTTGCCTTTTGTATCTTCGTCGCCTTCGCCAGAGATTTCGTCAAAAGGCCGTGCGAATATTTCTGCCCCGCAAAAAGGGCATGGAGCAAAATTTGGCATCCTCAATGATTCCTCCTGCTGGTTATTGGTGTTGGAAAGCCACTTCCAAAATGGATACTGGGACACTGTAACGATGGGTCCTGGCTGGCCTGGTGGCAGCTTACCGCGCGCCAGCGTGGTCAGCTGCCATAGGGCCGTGCCAGGACCATCGT
The DNA here is from genome assembly GCA_009786275.1 of Bacillota bacterium. GTDB lineage: Bacteria > Bacillota > Clostridia > Oscillospirales > Acutalibacteraceae > WRMQ01. The sequence continues at coordinate 2,024 of WQTL01000470.1, forward strand.
GGAAGTGTCTCCAGTTCCATTTGCGCGCTTCCCGCCATGTGGGGAAGCGCAATAAAGCATCGTTGCGGGACTTCCGGTAACACCGAAAGCTCTGGGCCTGCCGTCCCATACCGAAAACTGTCCAATTCACGACACCTCCGCGTCTCCTGGGAATACAGGGGCTGCGGAGGTGTCGTAAACAGATTTGCTATTCGATAGGGATTCGCACATGCACAGAAATAGTCAAGTGGCTTTATTTTTGCTTCAAGCTCTCGTTGAGCTTGGCAAGCTTTATCTTGATCTGGTCGGCCAACATCGCGTCGCTGAAGCCGAAGTGCATCCTCATCTGCGCCAGCATGATCTCCACGTCGGCGATCTCTTCCAGAATGTTTTCGAGGGTTTCCGGCGTAGGGGTACGGTTTGTATGCTTTTGCAGAGCGACAATCAGCTCCGCCAATTCTTCGACCGCACACCCGACCTGCGCCTTTTCGCCCCAGCGATCGAGCGCTTCCCACAGGGTATCGGTTTGCGCTTCGGTAAACCGCAGGCTCACATCATCCTGAAGCCAAACATCGTATTGGTTGCCGGCGGGCTTTCTTTTATCAAGATAGACCGCTCGCTTCTCATCAATGAACTCCAGCCGGCGCCGTTCCTCTTGCTCTTTCCAATTTGGGGCGGTGGGTTCATAGACAATGCCGCCGGTTTTTTTGTTCTGGTTTTCCGGCGGGATATACTTGCCGTCCATCACGTCGAAAAACTCCTGCTCCGTGAGGATGGTCATGTAGCCCTGCTCTACTCCTCTTTTTGCTTCCTTGTATGCGTCTGTGTTTTCGGCATTCCTGCCAATCACAAGAAAATGGACCCAAGAGAGCAGGCTGTCCTGCGGGATGCCGCCGCATTCGAAGAACAGCCGATCCATCGCGTCGCGGCGGGAGCAGCGCTCCAGTGTCCCGGCAAACGCCACAAATTTTTCGGAAAAGTAGTGGCCTGCCGTGAATTCTATCGCCCTGTGATACATTCCCAGCCCTCCTGTCATTCGCCAAAGTAACTTTTTTACGCTACTTCATTGTAGCCGATTTGGAGCATGAAGTCAAGAGGAAGGGAATTCACTTGTGCTCTTTCTTTGCAATGGCGATCATGTCCTCCATGGCGCTCATCATCTCCACCGCGTAGGCCCTGTATCTTTCCAGCCTGAATTGCAGGTCCTCCGCGCTGAGGAGTTCGATATTATCCGCAACGATTTGCTCGAACTCGTCAACCTCAACCTCGTTGTAGGGTATGCTCAGGAAGCCCTCCCGCACTGGCATCAAGTAGAACCCGGGGAAGAAGTCGCCGCAGCACTGATAGTTCCAGACCAGATCCTTGCCGAACGCCTCTTCATAAATGTCACGAAGATCCGAAAAGGCAGAGTAGTTCTCACCATGGACTCTCAGATAGTCTACGACCTCGCCCGTTTTCATCAGCTTTTTCTTGTTGATACGAAGTCCCATGTATTTCATGCGCTGTACCTCCTGTAGCATATTTGTATTGGTGGATTGTTTTCGCGTTAGGTCTATCCCAAGACCCCATAATGTGCTATACTATTTCGGTAAATATTTCTTGCAAATCCTGTAACGAATACGATTGCGTGATCGTTTACATTATAGAAGCTTCTGAAAAGCGCGGAAGGAAGGAGGGTGGCATGGACGATTTCGAGGCAATCTACGCGCAACACTTCGCGCAGGTCCACCGTTATGCCCTCCGTCTCACCGGCGATGGCAGCGCGGCCGAGGAACTCACGGCGGAAACCTTCTTCAAGGCACTGAAAAAAATCGACAGTTTTGACGGCGAAAACAAGCAGGCTTGGCTGTGCCAGATCGCGAAAAACCACTGGTACGATCAGCAGCGCAGAAAGGGCCGGGAAGTCCCCCTGGACGAGGACTTCGATTGCGAAAGCGAGGAAGCCCCCCTGCACTTGGCGCTGGAATCGGGCGAGGCCGCCGGTGTACTGCATCAAAAGCTGCACGATCTGCCGGAGCCTTACCGCGAGGTGTTCACCCTGCGGGTGTTCTGCGAGCTACCCTTTGCGCAAATCGCAACGCTGTTCGGCAAAACCGAAAGCTGGGCCCGCGTGACATTTCACCGCGCCCGCAACAAACTACAAGCAGAATTGGAGGAATAATCATGGATGGTTTTACAATCAACTGCGGCGCTTGCCGCGACCTGCTGCCCCTTTACGCCGAGGGCATGGCCAGCGACGAAAGCGTTGCCCTCACCGAGGCCCATCTGAACACCTGCGAATCCTGCCGGGTGGAATTGGAACACATCCGCGAAAACCCCACGCCCGCACAATTGCCCTTTAAAAGGAGTATGCGCCGGGCCAAGCGGAACCTGAAGCGGAAGAAAACTGTCATCGCGATTTGTGCCTCGCTGGGCGCATCGGTAGTATTGTTCGGGCTATTCCTATTCCTGATCAACTATATGATCCCCGTAAAAACCCCGCCGGACGATCTCAAGTTCAGCGTGGCAGACGGCGTATTCATGGCCACGTCGGAGACGGATTCCCTCTTTACGAATTCTCGCTTGAGCTTCCATAAAGCGCAGGACGGCAGCGATATCTTTGTGGTCATATTGTCAATGCAAAATCCGATTGGACGCAAGATTCTGCCTGCCATGACACGCATAGTCTATCCCCCTTTGGAGGGGTTGACTGGGGTCAAATGGCACCCGGAGCACGGCATGCACTGCAGGATCAACCTGTATGAAGGCCTTAGCTACGACGAAGACGAATGTCTGATCGATCCGGGATACAACCTGAGCGGCAAAGGACTTTGGCGGGTGTATTTCATCCAGGAACAGGATTATCAAAAACGATTTATAAAGGTGGATGAGACTACGGGCAAGCTCATGGCGGAATCCATGCAGTACGCCACGTTGGTGTGGGAAGAAACGATAGGGTAAGCGGGAGTTACTGGCAGAGGGGACAACGGAATAAGCTGTACGCAGGGAGCCTTTCGGGGCTCCCTCTTGATTTGTTTGTTGGAAAGCCACTTCCAAATGGATTGCCGGCGATCCTGTTGCGGTCGGCGTATTGGTCGAACCGTACTCAACGCGAGGTGGGCCGAAGGCCCCGGAGCGTTGGAGTGTGGTTCGCCAAGGAGCCGGAAAGCATAAAGGATCGCGGTAAGCCCGGTTTGCGGCGCTTCCCTTCTGTGGATGGGAAGCGCGAAGGAATGCCATCGCTGTACTTCCGGTAACACCGAAAGCTCGGCTTGCTAGACTTTAGACGATAGACTTTAGACATTAGACAGCGTGGGTTTTAGCCGCATCTAAAATCTAATGTCTATAATCTGAAGTCTAGCATCGCAGAAATATACAAGTGGCTTATTACGACGCCTCTTCCTCCTCGATGTACGAGTCCAGAAGGGGCGCACGATTCATGGCTCCGAGATTCAGGCCAAGGTACGCCTGCTCAATCTCTTCGTTGGTGATGCCGATATAGTCCAGAGTCTGCGCGACGGATGAATGCCCGAACATTTTCTGGAGCAATAGGAGCTTGCGCGGGTCATTCCCTGCCATCGCCATCTGGTGGTAGGCAAAGGTCTTGCGCAGTGTATGTGTCGCCATTTTGTAGGGAAGCTGTAAATCCGCGCCGATTCCTTTCAGGATGCGGTCCACAGAGACCCTGCTCAGGGCGCCGGCGGCATGATTGCTTTCGCTGACAAACAAGAAGTCGTCCAGCTTCGGCGGCGTTTTGATGTAGCGCAGATAAAGCTCGACAGCGTATATTACTGCTGCGTTGATGGTGATGTGGCGGTTCCGCTTGACCTTGCGAGTATTCTTCGTTTTCTGCTCCAAGATGGGAAAGGAGCGCTTGAAGGTAAAACCGCCAGCGGCCTCGTCCAACAGATCGCAGAACCTCAGCTCACGCAGGTCGCTGATGCGCAGGCCGAAGTTGATGCCGAGGATGAACAGCATGTTGTCCCGATAGCGCTGATTCTGGGTCAGGTATTGGGAGATGCGCGCAATGTCTTTTAAGGATTTGATGGGTTCGGAGGTGTGCTCCCCAGCGGTTTCGCGGGGTTGTAGTTCGGCGGCCGGCGGCAAGAGGGTGCCGCCGGAAATCCGAGAGCCAGATATAACCGGCTTTGGGCCTCCTGACTGACGGAACGGGATGATTGCCATGAAAGCACCCCCTCGCTAGAATCCTCGCACAAGATACGTATAAAAAACTTCGCCCGATTCTGTTTTATGCTGCAATTCATAGAACGAAGTGCGGGAACGAATTTGTTCTGCAACCATCTCAAATACATCATCTGGCAGATCCGATGCAACCAAGCCATTCATGATGCAAACGAAAGCGAATTCTTCACAAAGCTGCTCCTTGGTGTACTCCTTCCACTCAACACAAACAGCCCCGGGCGCAGTTAAATATCGTTCGCCGTTGTTGTTGATGAAGTGATCGAAAAGGGCGTGAAGCGCTTCCTGCGAAAACACGCCCTCCTCGAACCATCCGGCGAAATGGTTATACCGTTCGGTCATGTCCGGTTCAGTCTTCCGCCACCAACAGAACGGGACGGGTTTACTTGAAGGAAGGCTGTCTCGATACCGCTTTCTGGCGCGGAAGCAGTCACGGAGATCCCTGAGCAGCGGCATGATGCAGAGAAAGAATTCGCGTGTAATGAGCCAAATCACGCTGAATGTGACTAGTGGCGGGATGGGCATTTCTTGCTGCTGCAGGAAAAGTACAATAATCGTCAGAGTCCACCAGGCACAGAGGGAGTCATCGTTTCGATTCATAGTCGATCTGCCTTTCATACAGGATAAGTCATATAGCCACTTCCAAATAGGATAACGGACGATGCGGACCGTGCGATGGCTGTTCCGCCTGCGCGCTGTCGCAGCAAGCTTCAGCTGGATTGCGACACGCGCGGCGGTGAGGCCGTTCGCGCTGGTCCGGTCGGGAGTGATCCTGTTTTTCAGGCGCAAAGGCGTGCCCCGGCACGCCGTGCGCGAAACAATATCTTTGCGATACTTCCAGTTACACCGAAAGCTCTGTCAGGTTCCTCAAGTTCGTGCCAGAAAACAATCTGACTTACGACACCCCCATAGTCCCAGCGAATGAATGGGACCATGGAGGCGCCGTAAACCGGTTTTAATGGAGGAATGAACGAACCGCAGAAATATTCAAGTGGCTGATCAAAGGTCTTCGTTTGTTTTATTGACGGAGCTTTAGCTACAATTCCTCCCAGAACGCACGCTCAACGAGAGACTCCATACCAAGAGCGCTCAGACATTTCAGAATGCCCTCTGGATTCTTGTCCAAATAGGCTTGAATCAAGTCGCGTCCTTCTCGCGCCGGATAATTGTCATTCATTTCTATGCGCTGAATGAGTACATTCATCAGAGTGTAGCGAGCTACACGATCTTCTTTGAGTAGCTCCAGCCGCCTGGAAAAATCGTTTTCGGTTCCGACCAGAAAGCTATAGAACTCAACCGGTTTCCAACCAACACTGTCACAGAAAAAGCATTTGCGTTCCCCGGTGTCCTCAAGAATTTCAACGATGTCAGAAACCGAGAGCGAATGGCCTGTGAAATCCGCAGGATGATATAAGTTGAAGCGTTCATATACGCCTTCAGGGGTTTCCGATTTGGCCTGATAGGAATAAACCCTGTCGTAAAGCTGCGTCGGCGGCCGCTTGTGTCTTTGATGCTCGAACTCACTCCAGCAACGAAAGATCAGGCCCATGGTGTCCCTCTCGTGGTTGATTTGATAGATGTTGACGGTCATGATCTTTCTCCTCCCTACGCCGCGATGTCCGCTTTGATCATCGCCATAGTGTTCACGCCGTACTTCTGGTTGTAATGGCCGATGATCCCCTCGATGGTGGGCTTTTCGACCATCTTGTAATAGGAGATCAGGCCGTTGAACGCCATGATGTCTTCCAGTGGCCAAGCCGTACCGTTGCGGCGGTCCAGGATGTAGTTGTTGAGCATGGCGTGGAAATGCTTCTTCTTTTGATGCCCGATGGTGATTTCATTGTCCTTGTTCAGCACCACGCCCAGGTTCCAGTTGGAGCCGGACTTGGAACCATAACGGGTTTTCTCCGGCTTGACGACAAAGGGGGCGTGGAAGTATTGCATAGCGTTGTCGAACCTTCTCCCCGTTCCTCCCCATCCCCTGCGGAGCGTTACATACGGATTGAATTCAGCTCCAGGGTTTTCTTCGATAAGGCTCTGGAGGTAGTTCCCCTGCTTATTGTAGAACACAATCCGCTTCGCGGTCGGCTCCGCTTCCAGTAGAAGCTCTTCATGCGCCTGGCTCGCGTTAAAAATGCGAACTGTCTCTGCATAGTCACACCAGCAACCCCAAAAATTCGCAAGCAAAGCATCATCGACGACAACGATGCAAGGCCCTTTGCCGCGCGTGGCATCGCTGATGGCCTCCGCTAATTTAGGAGATATGGCGTTCATGGAAACCCGCTCGCCGAACCCAGCCCGCGTGAGGGCTGGTGGATCCATCAGAATATGCCCGTGCCCGGTTAGAAAGTGATCGCTGACTTGCGGAAAGGTATCATCAATTTGATATACCTGAATTTTACATGTGCTCAATTTTACGCTCTCCTCACGCTATTATGAACTGGTTTCGCTGTTGATTGATTTCCTCTTTGCCCGAAAGCTTACGCTAAAAGGGGGATGCGTCGATGGAGACGACGCCTCAGTCCATGCAGTTCGGGCAGGGGTGGTAGAGCATCAGACATTCTCCTTTAAGCCAAGAATTTCGGCGACGAGGGGACCGAGCTTTTCTGTTTGGTCGATGTCGATATTAGAGCGGGTTAAGTTCATGCGCTTTGGCAACTCATATATAATTGAGGATTGGGCATTTTCGCACTGCGCGCGGGACGGAACACTTCATTTGGAAAACAAGGACAAGAAGCAGGAACTGCCGAAAGAAGCTTTTTTGGGAACGCAGGTACAGCAAGACGAAAAACCGAAAAGGTCTTTGTCGGCTTATATAGACATGCTGAAACAGCAAAAAGCGGAAAAACCGCCTAAAGAGCCCAAAATGTCTTTAAAGCAAAAGGTTGCCGCGCATCGCGCCGAAACAAAAGCATGGTGGCAGGATGAAAAGCGAGAGCGGCTGCGCAGAGCGTTTGCGATCCCTATCACGAAAGAAGAAGGCTGGGCTTGGAAAGTAATCCTTACCACACTGGGCGCGGCGGCGTCGATCGCGGCGGTCATAGGGCTTGGCGTTGCCTTCAGGCAGCTCCAGGAAGCCATAAAAACCAACGGGAGCCAAAAGGCGGAAACGACCAGCGTAGTTAGCACCACAGAACCATCTACCGCCCCATCTACGACTGCTCCCTCTGCTACAACAATTGAGCCTATTACTACCGAGGCCGAACGCGAGACCGAAACGTCCATGGAGGCGGAGGACGCGACGCAAGCGCAAGGCGGTGCCAATCAGTCCACCACAACCCGCACAACAACGACCAAGAAGTCAGCAACATCACCCATTCGTATACGGATTGACCCCAAGAGCGGAAGCTGGTATGGCGAAACATTATACCTTCGGGTAAATGCGGATGGAACAAACAACGAGTTGGGATCCTTCGCCGTGCATATTGAGAACACGGATAACACAGGCTACGAGGTAAAATTCTCCAATAACTATGCCGGGCTTGTGCCAGTTCTCGGTAAAATCGGGGACACGGTGACTGTGCGGGGGAACGGCACGTTCATTCCGGCCGGCAGTTCAGAAAATGTGAGAGTTACCGTTATTCCGAACGCCGATAAAAGCAAATCCGCAACATGCTGGATCACCGTGCAAAAGTCATATTGATGAATCAGGGGAACAACGAACAGAAAGCAAAACTACAGAAAGAGGTGCTGCAATGAGCTGGGCTGAATTTTGGAGTGGCATTGTGACCAGTTGGGATATGCTTTGGACTGGTGCGAAGCCTTTCCTTCCAGGGTTGTTTGAAATATGGTGGAGTATTACAGTTGGTATGGTGCAGGTTGGATTAGAGGTTCTCTTTGCCCTGTTTTAGACGGTGAAAATACACTCCCTGATTCATGAGCGAACGCGCCCGTTTCTCCTAATCTGGATACGGGCGCGTTGTATCTAGAGCTCAAAAAAAAAGATATGCTGTGTGAATTCCAAGGTAATACGCTTGAGAAACCGACGTTGTAATGGTACCCCTCTGTTGACATCTGACTGAAGCCATGGTAAAATAATTGCGACACTAATATTGTGGAGGGGGAAGCATGCAGAAACAGCGCGCTACAACGAAAAACACAATAACACTTCCGAATTTATCTCGCCTTACCCCGGATATCGAAACCGGCCTTTTGGCAAAAGACGTGCACCAGCGCGTAGAGGCCGGAGCCATCAATACCCAGGGGAGGAGCCTCACACCCTCCTACGGGCGCATCATACGGAAAAACACCCTCACCCTGTTCAATATCATCCACCTGTTGCTGACCGCGGCCATCCTCTGGGCGGGATACCCCTGGCCTGCGGGCTATGTGCGCAACATCCTGTTTCTCGGGATCGCCATCTTTAGCAGTGCGATGGGCATCTTCCAGGAAGTCCGTTCGAAGCGCACGCTGGACAAGCTTTCCGTCCTGACGCAGGCCAAGGTTCATGTCATGCGGGATGGCCGGCGGCGGACTGTCGCGCCAGAGGAGCTGGTGCTGGACGACATCGTCTGCCTTTCGGCGGGGGATCAGATCTGCGCGGACGCGGTGGTCGTGGAAGCTGGCGGTTTGGAGACCGATGAGTCCCTGCTCACGGGCGAGGCGGAGCGCATCAAAAAAGCTGCCGGGGACCAGGTGCTCTCAGGCAGTTATGTCGCGGGTGGACAAGCCCATGTGCGGGTTACGGCGGTGGGGGCGGACAACTATGCCACCGCGC
>WQTL01000471.1 GCA_009786275.1 Bacillota bacterium
CTTTGCTGCGGGTGTACGCGGCTTTTCCGGAGCGCACAGATAGCCCCCCTCCGCAGAGGGGGGTGCCTCCGCAGGAGGCGGGGGGTGTATCGTGTGCGTGACATCGCAATTGGTGGCCTCGGCGATGTTGCGGCACAGCTTGTCCACGGTATCGGGCGAAATCCGCTTTTCCGACGTGAATTCCAGGCGCATCCGCCGCCGGGCCAGGTCGATCTCCGGCTGCACCAGCAGGGCCTGCGTCTCGGCGGGGAACTCCACCCCGGGCAGGCAATCGCCGAAGAAGATCCACAGGGGGACGAAAGGCATAGGAAGCTCCTTGCTAGACATTAGATTTTAGATGCTAGATTTTAGATGTACTTTCACAATTTATCGATCTCTTCCATCAGTTCGTCGATGGCCCGGGCCTCCGGCACCTTGCGCAGAATCTCGCCCTTGCGGAAGAGCAGCGCGCAGCCCTCCCCGCCGGCCAGGCCGATGTCGGCCTCCCGGGCCTCGCCGGGGCCGTTGACCGCACAGCCCATAATCGCCACGGTGATGCGCTTTTCGCAGCCCGACAGCCGCCGCTCGGCCTCGTTCGTCAGGGCGATCAGGTCGATCCTCGTGCGGCCGCAGGCGGGGCACGCGACGATGTTCGGTCCGCTCCCCTGCCCCAGGGCGCGCAGGATGTCCCGCGCGGCGCGGACCTCCTCCACGGGGTCGGCCGTGAGGGACACCCGAATGGTATCGCCGATGCCGCGCAGCAGCAGCGCGCCGATGCCTATACTGGATTTTACCACACCCATATGTACCGTTCCCGCCTCAGTGACGCCCACATGCAGCGGGTAATCGCACTGCCCCGCGAGGATTTCGTAGGCCCGCACGGTGTTGGCCACGTCGGAGGACTTCAGGGAAATCACGGTGCCGGTAAAATCGCAGGCCTCCAGCAGGCGCGCGTGGCGCAGGGCGCTTTCGGCCATGGCCTCGGGGCACGGCGCGCCGTATTTCGCCAGGAGCTCCTTCTCGAGCGAGCCGGAGTTCACGCCGATCCTGATCGGCACACCCCGGGCCCGGCAGGCGTCCGCCACGGCCTTGACCCTCCCCTGCCCGCCGATGTTGCCCGGGTTGATGCGTATCTTGTCCGCCCCGGCGGCGAGGCTTTCCAGGGCAAGTCTGTAATCAAAATGAATATCGGCGACGATAGGGGCTTTGCATGTTTCTTTCAAGGCCGCGATGAGCTTGACCGCCTCCATGTCCGGCACGGCGGCTCTGATGATGTCGCAGCCGGCGCGTTCGAGGGCCAGGGCCTGGGCGATATTGCCCTCGATGTCGTGGGCGGGCTTATTCAGCATGGACTGCACGCTGATACGCGCCCCGCCGCCGATGGCGACGGAGCCGGCTTTGACGGTGCGGGTGGTGCGGCGAAGCATAGGCAGGTTCTCCTTTGTATATTCCTTGACTAAGAACGTTGCAAAGCAATCAGTCGCTCCGCGATGCCTTCCTCAGTCCGCCCGAGGCGGACAGCTCCTCCCACGCGGAGGAGCCTTGGGGATTAGGTACAAGCGCCAAAGCGTCCTATGTCTTGTGGTTGCATTAACCCGTTTTTGCTTAATCCCCCAGGCTCCTTCCCGTGGAAGGAGCTCCCGCCTCGGGCGGGTGAGGAAGGCATCGCGGAGCGACGCAAAGCATTCTCATTTCTTTATCAGCGCCCAGATGTCCGAGAAGCTCACCACCACCATGAAAACCATCAGCAGCGCGAAGCCCGCCGCGTGCACGTAGCCCTCGAATTTCTTCGGCACGGGCTTGCGGAAGATGATCTCGATGGCGCAGAATACCAGCCTGCCGCCGTCCAGCGCGGGCAGGGGCAGCAGGTTCATCACGCCGATGTTGATGGAGATCAGCGCGAACAGGGACAGCAGGGACAGCAGCGCGTCCAGGGCTTTGGCCTTGTCGCCGGCGGCGGCCCCCTGCTGGGCCTCCTGGGCGCTGTCGGTGAGCACGCTCACCACGCCGATGGGCCCGGAGATATCCCGCAGGCGGAACTTGCCCGTGACCATGTCGAGCAGGCTCAGCCACACCATGCGCACGGCGGACACGCTCTCGCCCAGGGTATCCCCCAGGCGCATGGCGAAGGTGGTGCCCCCGGCGGCGTTCTCGTCGCCCGCGTCGCGGCTGTAGTACACCACGCCGAAGTCCCGCACGGTGGTCGCGCGCTCGTCGATCTCCCGCTGGGGGAAGGCCACGCCCGGCAGCTTCACGCGCTTGCCGTCACGCTGGACGACCAGGTCGGTCTTGCCGTCCTTCACGCGGGAGAGCAAAAATCCCAGGTCCATGAAGGAGAACACGCGCTTGCCGCCGATCTTTATGATGCGGTCGCCCTCCTTCAGGCCGTAGCCGCAGGAGGTGGAGCTCTCCACGAAGTTGTGCACCCGGGCGGTGCCGACCTCGGGGGCCACGCCCACGATCACGCCCATGATGACCACCCCGCAAACGAGGTTCACCAGCGCCCCGGCGCCCAGGATGCACAGGCGCTTCCAGGCCCTCTGGTTGATGAAGGCGCGGGGGCTTTCGCTGGCCTCCTCGTCCTCGTCCATGAGCACCGAGCCGCCGAAGGGCACGGCCTTGAGGCTGTAGAGCGTCCCGCTTTTTTTGTTGCGGTGCTTCAGCAGGCGCGGCCCCATGCCGATGGAGAACTCGTTCACCTGCACGCGGAAGGCCCGCGCGGCGGAAAAATGCCCGAGCTCGTGGGACAAAATCAGGAAGCCGAAAAACAGCACGGCCACGATGAGCGGCCAGGCCTTTCCCCACAGCGCGCCGATATCGATGGCCAACGGGATGAAGTGCATGTGGTTGTTCCTCACTACTTTTTGTGTCGGGCGGCATGAATGCCGCCCCTACAGATTTATTTAATATATTTATATGTCAATTCTCTCGCGTAAGTATCCGCGCTAAGAATTTTCTCCAGCGTATCCGCATCCCCCGGGGGGGCGGCCTCCACGGCCTTCGAGACAAGCCGGGTGATGTCCGGGAAGGCGATCTTCCCTTCGCGGAACAGCGCGTTGGCGGCCTCGTTCGCCCCGTTGAGCGCCGCCGGGGCCAGCCCGCCGCGCCGGAAGGCCTCCCGGCAAAGCGCAATCGCCGGGAAGGCCTCGTTGTCGGGTTCTTCGAACGTGAGCGGCCCGCAGGAGCTCAAGTCAAGCCTTTCGGCGGGCGAGGGCAGGCGTTCGGGGTATGTAAGCGCGTACTGGATGGGCAGGCGCATGTCGGGCGCGCCCAGCTGGGCCAGCACGGCCCCGTCGGCGAGCTCCACCAGGGAATGCACGACGCTCTGCCGGTGCACGAGGACGCCGATTCGCTCCGCGGGCAGGCCGAATAGCCACGCCGCCTCGAGGACCTCCAGGCCCTTGTTCATCATGGTGGCGCTGTCCACGGTGATCTTCGCGCCCATGGCCCAGGTGGGGTGCTTGAGGGCGTCTTCGGCGGTCGCTTTTGCCAGCTCCGCTTTGGATTTCCCGTAAAACGCGCCGCCCGAGGCCGTGAGTATGATCTTGTGCAGCGCGTTTTCAGGCACGCCCTGCAGGCACTGGAATACCGCCGAGTGCTCGCTGTCCACCGGCAGGAGGGGCAGCCCCCTCGCCCGGGCGAGGTTCGTCACCAGCGCGCCGCCGGCCACGAGGCTCTCCTTATTGGCGAGGGCGGCGGGGTTGCCCGATTGCAGGGCGGCGATTGTCGGGGCCAGCCCCGCGATGCCCACAATGCCGTTGAGCACGCAGCCGCAGGCCATGGCGGCGCATGCGGCCACACCCTCCGGGCCGGAAAGCACTGTAATACCCGTGTCCCGCAGAGATATTTCCAATCCGCGCGCTAAATCTTCGTGCGCTAGGGCGACGGCCTTGGGACGGTATTTGCGCGCCTGGGATTCCAGCAATTTCGCGTTGCTTTGGGCGGTGAGGGCCGTGACGTGATAGCCCAGCTGGTCGACGACCTCCAGGGCCTGGGTGCCGATGGAACCGGTGGAACCCAGGATCGTGATACGCTTCATGCGACCGCCTCGAATAAAATGTGCAGGCCGAGGTTCTGCTCCAGCTGCAGCAGGGCAAAGAAGAGGGGCGAGACGAGCAGCACGCTGTCGAAGCGGTCCATCACGCCGCCGTGGCCGGGGAAGATTTTGCCGAAGTCCTTCACGCCGTAGTTGCGCTTGAGCACCGAGGCCGCCAAATCCCCCAGCATGGAGACCAGGCCCAGCAGCGGCGAAAGCAGGCCCACCGCGAGCAGGCTGATTTTGTGCTGCTCCAAAATCCACAGGTTGAACGCCAGCGCGAGGCCCACGTTCGCCAGGGCGGCGCCCAGCAGCCCGCCGACAGCGCCCTCCCAGGTCTTTTTGGGGCTGATACGCGGGGCCAGCTTGTGCTTGCCGAATTTCACCCCCACGAACAGGGCGAAGATATCGGTGAGCCAGGCGGCGCAAAGGCTGAAGGTGACCAGCCATACCGCGAGCTTCGTCTCGGCGGCGAAACCGCGCACCAGGGCGATGGTGGTCATCGCGCCCGGCACCGCCAGGGAGGCCAGCAGCGCGTAGAGCACGTGGGAAAAGCGGGTTTTCTCGAACTGCGAGAGCATGAGCGACAGCAGCAGCATGAAATACGCCAGCAGCGGCAGGAGGACCGGAATGTGCGTGCGCGCGTAAATGTCCGGCCAGTACGACAGCACGGGCGGCACGACGGCGGACACCGCCATGCACACCGCGAGCATGGATTTGTTCTTCATCTGCACCGCGTGGCAGATCTCGTGGGCCGCGAGGACTGAAAACCCGATGATCAGGATCAACATCAGCGGCGACTGGATCAAACACAGCGCCGCGACCCCCAGGAGCGCGTAGGCAAGGCCCGTGATAATGCGTGTTTTCATTGGGCATCCAGCTTTCTAAAAATCAAAATCCCTTACAAGGCTCCCCCTTGGGGGAGCTGCCGCGCAGCGGCTGAGGGTGTAAAATGCCTTATATTTCCCCAAATCTCCTGTTGCGCGCGGCGTAGGCCGCCAGTGCCTCGTCCAGGTGGGCGGGGGTGAAATCCGGCCAGAGCACATCGGAGAACCAGAACTCCGCGTAGGCGCACTGCCACAGGAGGAAGTTGCTCAGCCTCTGCTCGCCGCTGGGGCGTATGATGAGGTCGGGCATGGGCTGCCCGGCGGTATACAGCCCGGCCTCCATGTCCTGCTCGGTGAGCGCGTCCGGGCCGAGCTCACCCTGCGCGCACAGCCGGGCGAGCCGCCGCGCCGCGCCTAAAATCTCCTGGCGGCCGCCGTAGTTCACCGCGATGTTCACCACGGTCCGGTCCATCCCGGCGGAGCTTTGCTCCATCTCCCGCAGGAGCTGCAAAATATCCGGCGGCACGGGGCCGCCCTCCCGCAGGTCGCCGATATAGCGGATGCGCCAGCGCTTCTGCTCGTTTTCGGCCTGCCGAAGCTTCGTGCTCTCCAGCTGACGCCGGAACAAAGCCATGATGGCCGCGACCTCTTCCGGGGGCCTGGCCCAGTTTTCCGTGGAAAAGGCATAGAACGTCAGATAGGGTATCCCTATATCGGCGGCGTATTCGCAGATGCGCTCGAAGGCCTCCACGCCGGCCCTGTGGCCCTGCGTGCGGGGCAGGCCGCGCTGCGCGGCCCAGCGCCCGTTGCCGTCCATGATGATGCCGATGTGGCGGGGCAAATTTTCATTGTTCATCTCAATCCCACCAGAATCCCCAGGTCGTCGCGCCCCGCAGGTGGCTGGCGATTTCCCGGATGGTATCGCCCAGGGGCGGCCGGATATCGAGGCAGAAAATAAAGTGTTCCCTGGCCAGGGCCTCGCAGTCCGCGTCGCTTTCCGGCGGGCGGTCAACCTGCAAAATCCAGGTGTCGTGGCCCATGAGCACCACCGGCACCGCGCCGTATTTCTCATACCAGTAACGGAACACCGCCGCCTGCTCCATGGGCCCGGGGCAGTAATTGAAGCCGCCCATGGGAAACCAAACGGCAACTTCCCAGGGGTTGCGCGTGGGGACCTTCACGATCAGCGCCTCTTCCTCCGGCATAGCCGGATAGCACAGAGGGGGCTTCAGGTCCGGCTGTGCAAAGCAGAAGTCACCCGCCTGTGGCATCCAGTGCTTGCCCAGGGACTTTTCCAGCCTTTCCTGCTCCGTACGGAAGTACGCCTGCGCGTCGGCCTGTGCGGCTTCGGCGATTGTCCGCTCCCGATGAGCTGCGGCGTCTTCCTGTGCGCAGAGTTCCTCGAAGAGTTCAATGAGCGGATCGCTCGGGATAATAACCAACGGGGTAAAGCCTTCTACACGTCCCTGCGAAGCCAGCTCTTTATACCGTGCGTAGATATCGCTGCCCATGGTATCTTCAAAGTACTCGTATTCGCAGCCCAGCAAATCTTTCCGCATACTAAATCTCCATGATCTCCTTGTCCTTCGCCGCGGCCACCTGGTCGATCTCCTTGACGAACTTGTCCGTGAGCTCCTGGAGCTCCTTCTCCTCGTCCTTCAGGTCGTCCTCGGTGAGGGCGGCGGCCTTCTGCATCTTCTTCAGGCGCTCGATGGTATCGCGCCGGGTGCCGCGCACGCTGACCTTCGCCTCCTCGGCCATGTGGCGGATGTCCTTGGCGATGGCCTTGCGGCTCTCCTCGGTGAGCTGCGGGAACATCAGGCGGATGACGCGGCCGTCGCTCTGGGGGTTGATGCCGATGTCGCTGGCCTGGATGGCCTTCTCGATGGCGCGCACGGTGCCGGCGTCCCAGGGCTGGATGGCGAGGATGCGGGCCTCGGCCACGGCAACGGCGGCCATCTGGTTGATGGGCGTGGGCGTGCCGTAGTAGTCCACGCGGATTTTGTCCAGCACGGCGGGGTTGGCGCGCCCCGCGCGGATCGCGCCGTACTCCTTTTTCAGCGCGGCGATGGTCTTCTCCATTTTTTCCTGTGCGGGGGCAAGGTATTCATCCATGGGGGTGTCCTCCTATATTTTATTGCCAAATTTTACATTGAATCGACGGCGGCGGGTATCGCGCGGGGTACGTCGCTCCGCGATGCCTTCCTCACCGCCTGCGGGCGGAGCTCCTCCCACGGGGAGGAGCCTTGGGGATTAGGCGCAAGCTGGATTTTGCATTTACAAGGCGGTGGGACGATGTGCCGCTATCACTTAATCCCCCAGGCTCCCTCCCGTGGAGGGAGCTGTCGCCCGCAGGCGGTGAGGAAGGCATCGCGGAGCGACATACCCCAAGTATTCATCCATGGGGGTGTCCTATATCCGTTTATCGACAAGCGGTTTCCCTTCGGCGTCCAGCATGAGCGTCACCGCCACGCTTGTGCCGGTGTTCACGATGAGATACTGCACGCCGGTTTGCGTGTCAACGTAAATTTCACGGATGGTTTCTGTGATGCCGCTGTCGGCCTCCCTGGCGATTTTCCTCAAACGGTGGTCTTTCGGCTCTTTCACAGCCGAGAGGCTTTTCTTTTCTGCCATGGGGGTGTCCTCCTACATTTTATTGCCAAATTTCACATTGAATCGACGGCGGCGGGTATCGCGCGGAGCGACGTTTCCCATTCGCCTATTGCAAATAAATCCCGTAATCCAGTATCACCCGGTTTTTCCTGTCGGGCTGTTCCCAGCGCGCGGCGTAGCGCTCGAAGAACGCCTTGCAGCCCTGCGGATCCGTGCCCGGCAGCAGGCCCCGCTTTTTCAGGGCCTTTTCGCATTTGCCGTGCTGGCCGAAGATGCCGTCCTTCTCCCGGCCGAACAGCCAGCACACGCCCGCCTCCCCTGCGGGGAGGTCGAGAAAGTCCAGGCCCTCCGGCACGTCCGCGCCCGCCGGGCAGAACACGGCGATCCAGTATTCGAAGCCCTCGTCCGTGCCGTCGCAGCGCATGAAGCCAAGGCAGCCGTGCTCCACGCCCGCCGGGTGGGGCAGGGCGTTCAGTTGGCTGAGCAGGCCGTCCGGCTCCTGGGCCTCGCACCACTTTTCGCCGTAGCCGCCGCCGGGCCCGCGGTTGAAATTCGTATAGCGCCTGCCCACCAGCCGCATGGCCGGCAGGGGCTCCGTGTGGATGTTCCGGAGTTTGACGCGGCCCATGAAATCACCCCTTCAGTGTTTATATTCGCTCGCCAGTATCCCGTAGCAGGCCTCGTCGCACACGCCTTGGTTGTTCATGCCCGACTGCCGCGACGTGCCCTCGTAAATCATCCCGGCCTTTTGCATCACGCGGCCGCTGCCGGGGTTGCGCGGGTCGTGGAAGGCCTCGACGCGGTTCATGCCCACCTGCCCGAAGAGAAATTGGATCACCCCGCGCAGCGCCTCGGTCATATAGCCCTGGTTCCACCAGGCCCTGCCCATGCAGTAGCCGATGGTCGCCGAGCGGGGGCCGTCGTTGTGGCGCCCCACGGCGATGGTGCCGATCACCCGCCCGGTGGATTTGAGCTCCATGGCCCAGGAGTAGAAATCGTCCCTCCCGTAGCCCTCCAGTCGGGTCTTCATGAACTCCCGCGTGACGGAGATGTCCCCGTGCGGCTGCCAGGAGAGGAATTTCGTGACCTGCGGGTCGTTTGTCCAGTTGTTGAACATGTCCGTCACGTCCGACTCGACGAAGCGGCGCAGGATGAGGCGCTCGGTCTCGAGACGCAGGGTGCCCAAGTGGGTCATATTCCGCAGACCCACGTCCCGACGTTTTCACCTTTCAGCACCCGCAGTATATTCCCCGGTTCATTCAGATTGAATACATACATCTCAATATGCTTATCCCGGCACAGGGCGGCGCAGGTGGCATCCATCACATTGAGTTGATCCCTCAGGATATCGCTGCAGCGGATCATATCATATTTTACTGCATCGTTAAAATGCTTCGGGTCCTTGTCATATATGCCGTCGACATTCGTGGCCTTGAGGACGACCTCGGCTTCGATTTCGGCCGCGCGCAAAGCTGCTGCCGAATCAGTTGTGAAAAAGGGGTTGCCCGTGCCGCCGCCGAAGATGACGACCTTGCCCGCCGCCATGGCCTCCAGGGCCTGACGTTTGTCGACGCAGCCGGCCACCTGGGGCATCACGCAGGCGGACTGCACCAGGGCGCTCTGGCCCAGCTGCTCAAAGGTGTCCTCCAGGGCCAAGGCGTTCATCATGATGGCCAGCATGCCCATCTTATCGGCCCGTACGGCGTCCATGGACCCGCTCGACCTGCCGCGCCAGAAGTTCCCGCCGCCGACGACGATCCCCAGCTGCGCGCCCTCGCGCACGCATTCGATCACGTGGCGGCAGATGCGCTCGGTGAGGCCGAAGTCGATGCCGGATTTGCTTTCCCCCGCGAGGACCTCGCCGGAGAGCTTGAGCAGCGCGCGGGTGTATTTCAGATTTGGCATGTCAGTCCAACCCCCTTATTTTGAAATACGCGTCTTCCGTTTGCATGAGTTTCCGCAGGACCATCAGGTCGTGGCGGCGCAGGTCCGCCCAGACCTCGATGTACTTTTTTTGCCTTTCCGGGAATTGGCCCTCCAGCAGGTTTCCTTCGGCATTGAAGGTGGCTGTGTCTTCGCCGTACTGCGCGTAGAGGCGCTGCTGCGTATCGCCGTAGCGCACCCGGACGAAGATATCCTGGTAATAGGAGATCAGGGGCATGGGGTTGCCGGGGGGTTCGGGCAGCATGGCGGTTTGGTGCGATGCAGGCGGGTATTTTTGGTTGGGCACTTATCCAACCTCCCCGACATACTGTTCCTCGATCTCCGCGCGGTCATTTTCCGCTTTTTCGATGGCGTCGCTTTTCGAAAGCCCGCCAAGGTCAAGCATCGCGGCACGCGCGGCCTGGAATTCATCCATATATTCCTTTGTGGATTGAAACAGCCTGTATGCCTCACGGCGATGGCTTTCCGCCTTTGAGGCCGATCCCTCTGTATAGCTGATAAGGGCGAGCGCGCAGGTATCCAGCGCCATTTGGTCGCTCAGGAGCATGCCTGCAAGGTTCAGCACGCAGAGCTGCTGCAGCGCCTCCATGTCGTTGGCGGAATCGTCTTTTGCCTTGCTTTGAACCAGTTGCGTCAATGCGTCCGCTTCCGCCTCCAGCTTATCCTTCGTTTCGATCAGGCTGCGCAAAACGCGCTCATTCAGCCGCAGCGTCCCATTGAGCACCTCCACTATTTGGTGGGTGTAGTAAAGGCCCGCGTTGCAGCGGAGCTTATAGGCCTCCTTATATCTCGACATCAGCCAAAGGTCAAATTCCGCGATGTCAAAAGCCTGGACGGTTGACGCTTCCGCCGTAGCCGCGGCGGTCTCCCCGCGCCCTTCTGTCCCGCAAGCCGCAAGTGAGATGGCCAGGGCAAAGGCAAGCACAGCCGCCGGGATTCCTTTTGTCATATCGCGACCTCCACGTGCCCCTCGCTGCTCCGATATATCCCGTCAATGATCTTCGACGCCTGTATCGTGTTGTCGATATACGCCTGGTTGGGCACGCGGGTGAGCACGCTGTCCACGAAGGAATTGATCTCCGTCTCGTACATATCGCTCTTGGGCAGCTTGGGGCTTGTCCGGACCAGCGCGCCGTCCTGGGCGGTGTAGTACACGAACTCGCCGCAGTAGTCCAGGCGGATGCCGCCCTTGTCGCCCATGAAATCGATGTAGGTGTCGCTCTCGCCGATGTTCTGCGCCCAGGCCCCGTGCAGAGTGATCACCGGGCCGGCGGTGCGCACCAGGCCGGTGACGGAGTCGTCCACGTCGTAGACGCCCTCGGCCGCCTTCGTGCGGGAGGCCCACATGCTCAAATAGGTGTAATCTTTTATATTCTTGCCCAGGCGGCAGAAGGCCTCGCCGCTGGCGGTGAGGGGCTTGGGCTCCCCGCAGCAATAGAGCACCAAATCCAGGTAGTGCACGCCCCAGTCGATCAGCGCGCCGCCGCCCGAGACGGCCCGGTTGGTGAAGTCCCCGCCGATGCCCGGGATGGACCTGTGCGCCC
>WQTL01000472.1 GCA_009786275.1 Bacillota bacterium
CTCGTATTTCCCAAACTAACTTCCGGTCATTTTTCTTCCCAGAGAAAATTCTACTCCCTCGTCCATAGTGGAACTTATGGTGGGAATTAACCGGGAATTAACCCCCGCATAAAAACTTGCAACGGACTATTGACAACCGGGCTGTTTTCGTGTACACTATTGGTGTCGAGGCAACAGCATACGGACGTAAGCAACCATGGTGCCACGGAGCGGGGCATCTGCGGGGGACCACGGGAACGACACATAGGCATCTCCTTTCTATTGGGTGGTCGGTCAGTCAGGCAAACAGAGCGTGGAAAGAGAATACAAGCGTTTCGGCTCGCATGATTATCATGGCGGGTTGTTTTATTTGCCGTCGGAGGCATACCCGCCTTTCGTTGCCCGTCTACAAGTTAATGGCTCCAGCTGGAAAAAACAAAGGTGTTTTTCAAAGAAAATTTTTCAGGCTATGCCGCCGCTGCTTTCCAATAGCCGTTTCCCTTACAACCTGCCCGTTCCATCATCGCCCGCAGACGGCGCAACCCCGCCCGACAAGCCTCTCCCGCCGCCGCCTCGGTGCCTCCCATGCGTTCGCCGATTTCGCGAAACGACAATTCCGAATAAACCCTCAGTTGAACGGATTGCTTTTGCTTGGGAGCAAGTCGCTCCATGCACGGGGGCAGAGCGCGGGCCGCGCGTTCGCGGTTGTCTTTCTGCTCCAACATAAAAACGGGGTCGTTGCTTGTGTCGGTGTCCTCTATCCAATACGCTTCATCTTCATCCTCCGAAAAAAGCGGAACGATTTTTTGCGCCTTCATCTTTTTCCATTGGTTACGGATAAGCCGCTTGGCAATTCCATTTACAAAAACACTGAATTCACATGTGCCGTTGAACCGCCTAAGCTTGCCTAACGCCAGCAGGAAAGCATCCGAAACAATATCTTCCGTTTCGTCACACATCGGCCCGGAAGACAATTCCACATGAACATACCGCCATACCTTGGGGTACGCCGCCGTGAACAACAGATTGCCCGCCGCGCCATCGCCCCGCAGATATCGCAGCGCAAGAGCATAATCATCTTCTTTGGTCGTGCGGGTGGTCGTGTGCAAGAGGCTGTCGAGCTGGCTGCCGGGTTCGGGATAAAACGCGCTGTTGTTCTGCTGTGCGTGTGCCGTGTTGGCATTGGTCATTGAATCACCTTTCTTTCTTAAAAAAATTCATTTTGGGCTTGACGTGGTTCGAGGAATCTGTTATACTTTGCTTGGAAGGATTTCTTCCATCTGCAAATATTATAGCAGGTTTTCTTTCGCTCGTCAAGGGTGTTTACAGCGTTTCTCGCGATTGTAAATATGTTTTACATTCGAGGGAAATCTCTTGCGCCGAATCCTTTGTGCTGAAAAGAATTTTATCAGGAGGAACGCACGTTCATGCAGATAATACACACAAACGCCGGGGCCGCTTTCGCCGAACGGTTAAGCGCCCTACGCGAAGAAAAGAAAATGCCTTTGGACGCGCTCGCGGAGGTGCTGGGGGTTTCCCGGCCCACGCTGCGAGGGTATGAAACAGGAAAAACCCTGCCCGACATTGAGGTGTTGGACAGGGCGGCACAGTATTTTAATGTAACGCTCAATTATCTTTTGGGGCGGGATGTGGGCAGAAGCCGAAAAACAACAAAACTCATGAAGCAAACCATGCTTTCCGAAAAAGCCGCCGCCATGTTGATTTCACTGGATGAACTTGTCCGCGAAAGCTGTGAAGCGGAGGGCCGGTTGCTTCCCTCGCAAACGCTTAGCTTGTTGCTGGAAACGGATGAAATGTCAAAATTGCTGCGCTCTATCGGCGATATATTGGTGATTGATGATTTTGCGGATTACGGTAAAATAGGGGATAATTTTTATCATGGACTAGACGATGCTGTTTCTCTGAAAATAGGCGATAACTACATTTGGATGAACTACATGGATGCTGTCTATGGAGGCATGGAACGATGGTTTACGCGCATCATAGAGGGGATAAGGCAAGGGCGCATCGCAAACAGGGCAAAGGAAGCTGAACAGCGCGTAGATGAAGACTAATTTTTTTAAATCCGGCACCCCACCATATACCATGCCCCGGCCAAACGAAACCAGGCCCAAAAATGTAAATTAAGCTATCCTTGGCTAAATAAGCAAATGCGGCTCCTAGAACAAAAGTTCCGGGAGCCGTATCGCTAATCTCTGTTCTTTATTAATGACCGCGCCACATCCAGCAAGACCGCAAGCTCACATTCCTCGCACTGATTAAGCATGATTTGTATTTCCCTTGCGCGCCCGCTCCCCGTGTCCTGCTCGGGGAAGATGACATTATCCAGCGACAAGTCCAACGCTTGGGCGATAGAAAAAAGCACCTCGACAGAGGGCAGACGGTGCCCGGATTCGATATGCTTTTCATGGGTGGGCGTTACCTCGACAAGCTCCGCTAACTGCTCTTGCGTGTAGCCCTTCTTCAGCCGCGCGGCTCGGATGGCCGCGCCCAATGCGATTCTGTCTATCATCCCTGTAAGCTCCTTTTTGTATTAGCTTACAGGATAAACAGAGGGTTGACAATTAGCACAGGGGGATGTATAATGGAGCTAACAGAGATTGCGAATGGGGGAGCACATCATGACCGAAGAAATGATTCAGCTATGGAAAGAACTAAAGGCAACGGCTACTTTATTCGCAGCCGTGTCCACACGGACGGAGGTCCCTCATACCGAAGCAGAGGTGTTGAGCGAGTTTGAGTTTTTCTGCTGTTGGCTGATTGTCGGAGGCGGCAAATTATCACAGGCTGAATGCGATTTCATGAACGATATGTTTGATGCAAGCCGTTCGAAAGGCGCATTCATGCTTTTTGCCGAAAAAGTGGTGGACTTCTTCGGCTCCCCCGCCGCGCGGCGCATGGAAACCTTGGGCATCGTTCAAGTCGCCGTGATGGCCGACAATACAATCAATGAAGATGTTACGCGCTGGGCCGATGTTGTGATACGGATGATGGAACGCCTCGGCACGGCGGCGATTTCCTGCAACGTCTCTCCTGTCCCCGGCCAACGCAACACACTGGACAAAATGATAAACGATGCTGAAAATTTCGCAAATGCCCACTCGAAATGGCGCAAGCCGAAAGCTCCCCCCATGAGCGATGAAATGTTGGAGTTGAAGAAAGAGCTAAAATCGACGGCAAGCATTTTGGCTCTAGCGACCAAGGGAAAAGACTATGAGCACAGCGAAATGGCGGTGATAAACGAACTGCTGGTTTTCTGTTGTTATCTGATTGCGGGTGATGGCACCGTTTCAAATGCCGAACGCGAATTCGTGAACGCCCTGTTCGATAAAGACTATACGATGGAATCGCTGTTTGAGTTGGTGAACCGGGCAATACACAACCCGACAATCCAGAAAATGGAAACTTTTGGCGTTTTACAAGCCGCAGTGATGGCCGATAACGACAATGGATATGAAGGACTATATAGCGCCGTAGTAAGTGCGGTCATGAGCAAGCTAGGCAATGCTATGCTGGCCTGCGACGGGACGGAAACGCAAGAAATGACAAGGCTTCTTACGTTGATGCTCAATGCCGAAAAGTACATAAAAGCACATTCGACATGGAGCAGTGCCGATACTCCCTCCCAAAAAGAGAAGCCGCAGGAAAAACCCGCCGAAACCCCGAAAATGTCTTTGGAGGATGCACTCGCCAAATTGAATAATTTAGTCGGCCTAACCGCCGTAAAGCACGATGTCAACGGCCTAATCAATCTCCTGAAAATACGGAGAATGCGGGAATCGCGCGGATTGCGCAACGATGAAATGTCACTTCATCTTGTCTTTTCCGGCAACCCCGGCACGGGCAAAACCACGGTTGCACGTTTGCTTGCCGAACTGTACCGCGAGCTGGGGGTGCTGTCCAAGGGGCACTTGGTGGAGGTTGACCGTTCTGGCTTGGTGGGCGGCTATGTCGGGCAGACCGCAATCAAGGTCAAGGAAGTGGTTGATAAGGCGCTTGGCGGGGTGCTGTTCATTGACGAAGCCTATTCCCTTTCCTCGCGCGGCGATACGGATTACGGCATTGAAGCCATTGACACGCTACTAAAGGCGATGGAGGATAACCGGGGGGATTTCATCGTAATTGTCGCGGGTTATCCCGATAAGATGGTGGACTTCCTGAAGTCCAACCCCGGCTTGCAATCCCGCTTCAACAAGTTTATCAACTTCGAGGACTACACGCCCGAAGAATTGTTTGCGATTTTCAAGACGCTGTGCGACAAGAGCGGGATTGCCATGCAGGACGAGGCAGCGGAGTACATAGCGCAGTTTTTCGAGAACAGGTATATCACGCGCGGCGACACCTACGCAAACGGACGGGATGTCAGGAACTTCTTTGAAAAGGCGATGAGCAATCAGGCAAACCGTCTTGCCACGCAGGATGAAATTTCAGACGAAGAACTTTCGTTGCTGAAAATTGAGGATGTCCACAAGGTTGCGATTTAGTCTTAACGCTATACCATAGAGGCCCCCTCGCCGGGGCTTCTTTTATTTGTACTTCCCCGCCCGCTCAGGTGGCAAGTCCTCCAGCCCAAACACCACCCGTTGTCCGTCCACCTCAAGCAGCAGCGTTCCCCCAAGCTCTTCTGCTATCTCTATCAGGTCCCAAGTATTGAAGCTATCCCGTGTAAGCTTATTCCTGAAGCTCTGCGCGTTAATCTCCATTGCCGCCGCCATTGCCGGGGCTTTCTTTTTCTTCAGCCCCATCACCATGCGGACTTTGTTTGCTACTGACATTTACTCATCTCCTATCAGTATAAGTATACTCCATTCGAGGGCAAAAGGCAAGAAATATTTTCAAAATCTATTGACACTTTAGCGGCCTGCATGGTATAATATACTCATAATGATATTGACAAGACTAGAAAGGAGATTATCATGAAAGTGAACACGGTGGACTTCCTGCTCGACCTGCACGACTTCTTTAGCAATGCCCTACTTACCTACAGCGCGGACTATCTTTGCAAAGAACCGAAAGAGGGCTACACTGACCAATGGGACACCACCAAGCAAAAAATCGCTATCATCAACAGGCTGGTTGAACAGAACAAGGAAGAATCTTTGGTATAGCCCTTGCTTTTCCCCCCGCTCGGTGCTACAATGATATGGTAATAGGAGGGCGTGACACATGTCAACAATCGTCAAGAGGGGCAGTTCTTATCAGTTCAAAGCATACGGCACGGACATATACGGTCGGCCATGCCGGAAAACCACGACCTGGACACCACCGCCCGGTATGACCACTAAGCAGGCCGCAAAAGCCGCCGAACGTGCCGCCGCCATATTTGAGGAAGAATGCAAGCGGGGCCGGATTGTGGACGGCAATATCACTTTGCAGGAATATTACGAAACTCAGTGGCGCGAAACCCGCGCCATCAACCTCGCCGCGAAAACCCTGAAAGGCTATGATGAGCTGTTCGTCAGGGTTGCCGCGCATCCGATTAGCAAAACCCCGTTAAAGGCAATCAATGCCCATGTCTTGAATGTGTTTTACAAATATCTGCGCGAGAAGTGCGCCAACGCCCACAACGGCGCACCCCTCAGCCCGTCCACGCTCCGCGCTTATCACCGCTTTTTATCCTCCATCCTTACGGGCGCTCTCAAGGATGGCTATATTGACGAAAACCCCTGCCGGAAAGCAGAGCCGCCCAAGGTTCCGCAATCAGAGGCCGCTTGTATGCAGCCCGATAACGTGAACCGCCTGATTGCCGCCCTCGCCGATGAACCCTTGATGTGGCGTACCCTTATCACCGCCTATATCTACACCGGGGCGCGGAAATCCGAGCTTTTGGGCGTGACTTGGGACAAATACAATTCGGACACGGGCGCTTTGACGATTGACTGCCAATTGAATTATGTCGAGGGGCAGCCCCTTGCCCTCACCCCCACGAAAACCCGTTCCACCCGCACCGTTCGCCTCCCGGCAAGCCTCATTGCCCTGCTTGGCGCATGGTACTACGAGCAATGCAAATGGAAAGATGCCGTAGGCGATGAATGGGGCACAGGCTACGGGCGCACTCACGCCGTCATAGAGAACGCCCCGCCAAACGCGGCGTGGATTTTTACGGACGAATACGGCAACCCCGTGCATCCAAAATCAGTTTTGAAGCATTTCCGCTCCGTCCTCAAAAAGGCCGGACTGCCCGAGACCTTCAACGTGCATTCTCTCAGGCACTCCAACGCCTCAAGCCTGATTGCGCAGAACGTTCCCCTTTCCGTTGTGGCCGGACGGCTCGGCCATGCGTCCACAGCCACGACACAG
Organism: Bacillota bacterium; assembly: GCA_009786275.1. Classification (GTDB taxonomy): domain Bacteria; phylum Bacillota; class Clostridia; order Oscillospirales; family Acutalibacteraceae; genus WRMQ01. The sequence goes on from WQTL01000472.1 coordinate 6,301, forward strand.
GCTGTTTACAGCCACCAGATACAGCGCACCTCAGATTTGGCAGTGGATGTGCTGGAAGCGCTTTATGAACCGATTGAATAGAACAAAGAAAAAACAAAGCCCGTGTGAGCCTCTAAGGAGAGCCTACACGGGCTTTATCTTAAATCAATAGCTTCTCCCAATCAGCCGGGAAACCAATTTCATTTAATTCTGTATCTTCTCTGTACTCTTCCAACAACGCCGTTAGCTGCGGCATAAATTCCGTTCGCCATGCGTCCGGGTCAAAGTACATCCATTTGATAACCAGAATAGCATCAAATAGCTTTCGTTGCGGTTTGTGGGCCAAGCCCTGGGGAATGCGGGGAATATTCTTGAACGGATAATTGTACAGCCTGGAATAATGGGCGCATAGGTTGCGAAGCTCTGTCAGGCACTGCATCCAGCTTTTCAGGTTTTCGGAGGATGATTGCACCAATTTCGCCGCCAACGCCTTGCGGTCTTTCGTCTGCATATCGGCGTAAAACCGTGACAGCATCCCAAGCGTGAACAATTCCATCACAACCCAAAGCGGAAAATCGCCCCCGTATTTCTGGGCATGATGTGCTACTATGGGCGTTGTGGCGTTGTTGTCGATGACTTGCTTCAACAGGCTCTTAAACTTGGCTTCATCGTGCCGCCCGGAAAAGTTCACCGCATCCATATAGCCCAAAGCGCCATACTCAAACGAAAAATAATGCCCAATCTGAACACGCAGGTAAATTTCCAGTTCTTCAACCGCCGAAAACAAGAGGTTACGCATCTTGCGGTCAAACTCATAGATGCGGTACACCCGCTTGAAGCTCGTGCCCTCTATGTAGCCGCCCTTGCGCTTGAACGGGATGAAGTAAGCGGACAGGCGATAGTAGCTCACCCGTTCCAAAACCTGCTTGCAGAAAAGTTCGTCCTCAATCCGACAGCCCTTCTCCAACAGCTTGTTATATTGTTCCTCGAAGCTTGCCGGGTCTTTCACCTGCATATGCTCACCTTCCCCTTAAGAAAAAGACGTCCCCCTATGGGACACTTCGCAGCGCCTGAGCGTTGGAGAGGTGCAGGGGGTCCTATCACCTATAGTATATCCGAAAAAGACAGGTTTGTCAACCGCTTTGGCGAAAAATATTTTTCTCACTTCGGCAGCTGTTCTTGGGACTATACTTGGGACTGTTGGGACTATTCTCGGGACTGCATTTAACCACAATTTGCCTTTTCAGGCTGAATTTCACAAGAAGAGAGGAGCAAAAAGCCTTGATATACAAGCGATTGCAGAATTGCGCCGAACGCCACAAAACAAAGAAATCATAACTTTTAATCAGGGTGTCCCGCGTTCGAGTCGCGGATGGGTCACCAGTGAAACCCGCTATCTATAAGGGATAGCGGATTTTTCATTGGCTGTTCGCTTATTATTTTCATTAGCGGTGACTGGCTGGTGACTAATAAGCATTTCCTCAACCCAGCCGCTTCCCCTCAAATCCAAACACGCCCGGATCGTTTTTGTGAATGGTATGCTCGGATTTGTGTTTTATCGCGAGTAGCAGATAAGCAAATGCCCCGCGCCGGCTGGCACGGGGTTCGCTCTGTGATGTGGAGGCTTATTTCATTCTGTGAACCGCCCCGATGTAGTCGGTGCCGGGGGTGTCGGCGGTGCGCTGACGGAGGGTCTTTTCGTCCATTTCCAGGCCGCGGTAGAAGTCGGCTGCCATGCAGTTGCCTTCTTCATCGTATTGGAGGTGGCAGTAGGCTACGCTGTCCGCTATGCTCTCCTGCTGGAGGCATACGACCACCTGTTCCCCGCCGAAGGTGAGCGCTATCTGCTGTTTGACGAAATCCAATATGCCGATAGCTGGGAGTTGTGGATGAAGGTCATCTACGACATGCGCAAGGACATCAAGATAGTTGCCACGGGTTCGGCTAGCCCGATCTTAGAGCGCGGCTCGGCGGACAGCGGCGTGGGGCGCTGGCGTGTGCTACGGGTGCCGCCGTTGTCATTCTACGAATACTGTGGCGCAGTCGTTCGTGATTACAAAGAATCTGATGGACTGCGGCCCGAGCAACCATGAAACCGCCGCACCCGTGTTCCGCATCCCCGCGATGATGTTCCTCTATATGCTCGGCAAAATCACGGCACAGGGAGCGGACGGAAAAATATAAATTCATCTAATCACGATTTGTATAATCACGATTAGATGAAAATTTGCCAATGCTATGAACGCAAAAATCCCCCCGGCCACAAGCATACCCATATCCAGCTGTTGCAGCATATCAATAATGCGGCACTGTGCGCCGGTGAGATAGTCGCGGATACTCTTGCCCTTTTCGGGGAGGCCGTAGGCGGCGCGGTTTTCCTTCGCGCTCATTCCAAGCACAATGGGTCATAAGCTTTGATGGTCCTTTCAGAACGCGAAATATCGTTCGCGCTGCGCTTTCATCCTTCCGTAGATCACCCGCAGAATTTCCACCGCGCCGGGCAGCCCGCAGACATAGTCCTTCATCGCGCGGCCCTCCTCGAAGCACAGCTCGTCGTGCAGGGGGATGAAGTTGTTCCCCAGGAAATTGGCGTAGCGCACCAGGCGCAGCTCGCCCACATAGCGCCGCGTATCGTGGATGGTGTCGATCGCCACGCTGTAGCAGCCCAGGATGGAGCTGATCAGCGCGCGCTTTTCATTCGCCGGGGAGAACACCAGGGTGGAGGCCACGTTGGCGTCGGGGTTATCGGCCAAAAAAGCATCGTGGCTGTCCGTAACGCCGACGATGGGATATCGTCGCCCGCGGGCCCTGTCCTCGTAATACTGGATGGTCTGGAAGCCGTTCTGGTCAAAGCCGGTGTCGCCGCCGAGAACCTCCAGGGCGCCGAACGCGCCGCTAACGAAGATCGCGTCGGCGAAGGTGGGCGGCGCGCGGAATACGCTGTGATCGAAGGGATGGCAGAAATGGCTCAGGCCGCCGCACTGCTTGATCTCGTTGTAGGCCCACAGGCAGGAGGCGTAAGTATAGCGCTCCGCGCCCACGAGCGTTTCGGGGATATCGATGGTTTTCGCGAAAGCCTCAACCGTGTTCCAGTGAGCCTCCGGGTCGCTTCTGGCCATGGCGTTGATGCTTTTGCCGCCGCCGAAGTTGATGATATGCATCTCGTTGATGCGCTTGCCCTCATAGTCGTTGGGCAGGTGGATCTCCTCGCCGGGCACGAGCGTCATCTCGATGGGGACGTCTTTATAGGCCGCGATGGCCTCCAGGGAGGGCTCGTATTTGCCGTGGTCGGTGACGGCCATGAAGTCGTAGCCGATCTTGCGGTATTCCGCGCAGACCAGGGCCGGGGCCAGCCGGCCGTCGGAGCGGCAGCTGTGCATATGCAGGTCGCCCCTAAATGGGTAACGGCCCACCAGGTCCTCGCCCACGGCGTAGACGGCTAGCTTAATCCTGTCGCCGATGTGGATGTTGTACTGCTGCTCGCTGAAAAAGTCGAACGAGAAGCGGATGCAGCCGTCGCTGTCCGGCGTGACGGTGTACTCGAACTTGTTGGGCCTGTCGGGGAAGGCCCTTGGGGCGCCCTCGTGGCGCGGGCATACGCGCAGCGCGTAAGCTTCCCCGGGCGTAAAAGCCGCCTGCGCGCCCAGGGGCATCACCGTGATGGCGCCGGTTTTCCCGGCGGGGACGACCTTGGGGAAGATGTCGTAGTGGCGCAGGGCGGCGTCGATGTTGAGCTGTAGGTGGTTTGTAAACATAGAGAACTCCTTTGAGTGATTTTTTATTGATTCTTATATTTCGTAAGCACCTTTTTGATTGCCTGAATGCGCGAATCGTCGATCCCGCCGGTGGGCTTGCCATTTTCATCGACCGCAAGGGTCGGGCACAGCCAGCCGCCCTCGTCGTGCTCGTTCCACGCGTAGCCGACGACCGCGTTGGCCTCGGCGTGCTTGGGGTTCTCTTCGCACCAGCGCAGCGCCTCGGCGATCATCCGGGCGATCTCCTCCGGCGTGCCGTCTTCCGTCCAATCGTTGGCTTTGGCCTCCATCCAGGTCAGCGGGTTGTCGTAGCGGGGCAGGGCGTTCCAGCCCGCCGACCAGTTGGGGACCACCTGCCCGCCCCTGCGTTTGAGCCGGGCCCACACGCCGCGCGCCTGGTCGATAAATTCCGAGAATTTGATACCGTCAAGGCCGACAATGGAGTAGCCCGAAAGGGCGTCCGCGCCGTACTCCCTGACCATTTTGGGGTTGCTGCTCATCACCGCAACATAGGGGTTTGGCAGGCCCAATTCGGCGCACATGCCGCGATAGGCCGCGATGTCCGCCGTCAGGGCCTCGGCCGCGCCCTCGTCGCTCGTATCCACGTCGCCGAAATAGAATAGCAGGGGCCGCCCGCCCATCACGGTCTGCCAGCAGCCCTGGCCGATCATCCCCTTGATCTCGTCATGCACTTCTTTGACACCCAGCGTGTGCCGGGAGAGCACCGCGCACATCTTCACCTGCTGGTTATATTTGCTTTGCGTGTGAAATTGGTGCGCCAGCTCCATGCCGGGGTTGTTGTAATACCATACGTAGGCGAAGTAATCCAGGCCCGCCTCGATGGCGTATTCCATCTCCCTGTCGAAGATTTCCCGCGTGTATTCCGGGAGGCTGACAGCGCCGTCCTCGCCGATCTCCCCGAAAAACGGCACGCGCCAGTGGTACTTCGCGGGGCTTAAGCTGCGCGCCACCTGGCTGCATGGGTCCTCCCCGCCCGCCGCGCCGCCGTACCACGCGTCCCAGCGTATCGCGCCAACGGCGGCCCTGGG
>WQTL01000473.1 GCA_009786275.1 Bacillota bacterium
GTTGACAACATATTTTTTGCGGCTTGTTTTTTCTTGGGAAACGCAAGCCGCGCGCCTCTACGCATAAACAGAATCGCCGCGGGCGTCCTCCGCCGGCGCCCCGTCCACCATCACGTAAATCTCCCCGTCCTCCGATTTGAAGGATACCCCGGCGGAAAAGGCGTAATCGCCCCGGGCGTCCGTCATCTCGAAAAAGTAGAAGAACATCCCGTCGGCCAGCTTTTGGTTGGCGAAGGCGGTGTCCTGCGTCACGGTGAAGGTGTCCACCTCCACCTGGACGAGCTCGGTCTCCTCGCCGGAAACGCCCGCCATGTAGTGCTTCAGGCTGTCCTCGCTCATGTCCAGGGGGTAGTAGAACGAAAGGCCGGTGTTCTGCATGCGGTAGGGCCCGTTGACCCGGTAGACCACGCAGCCCTCCAGCGCGGCCCGGATGGCCCCCGCCGTATCGGGCAGGGCCGCGGGGCCCCGCGCACCATGTCCCCCAGGTCGACCATCCCGTGAAGCCCGTGCCGCGCTCGTTGGGGCCGTATTTCTCGGCGGCGTCGGCGCTGCGTCCATAGGCGTCGAAGAAGCTCCTGTTCTCGCAGGCGGCGGCGCTTCACCGCTTCGGGGCCATGTAGTCCGGGATAAAAATTTCTCTTGCGTTTCCCTGCGGGAAGTGATATAATTAAGCTGTACAGCAGATACAACACAGCGAAATTCACTCTGGTAGGATTTTGACTTAGTTGTGCGACTAAGCTTATGAACAACTAGTTTTTGGAGGTGACAAAATGGAAGGCATGGTGCCCCCCGAATGGCTGGGATGGCTGAATGAAAACGTGTTCAACCCACTGTTGAACATGACCGGCCCGTTGCGTGATGGCATGATCAAACCGCTATTTGACAACGTGATCAACCCGCTGTTGGCTTGGTTAGTCAATCTGTTCAACCTTTGACAGCAGCAAACACAAAAGCGTGCAGGGGGAGGCCAATGGTCGCCCTCTGTATTATTTATTCTCGCTTGTTTCTAAATCATCTAAATAACTGTGTTGCGTTGCACAGCTCGGCCAGGTCGCCGCTGGCGAAGCCCGCGTTGGTCTCCAGGTCGCTGCCGCAGAGATACCAGTAGATCGCCCAGGTGCCGCCCTTATCCAGAAGCTCGCCCATCAGGCCGTCGTTGCCGCCGCTGAAGATTTCGTCGTCGCTGAAGAGCACGCCCGCCGCGGCGACCACCAGGACAATCACAACGGACCAGACGATGAAGCGGCGCAGTCGCTTTTTCTTCTTTTTCGGCGGCGGGGGCGGCGGTCTGTAATCGCTCATTGTGTTGTCCCCCATCTATGTAATATTGGAAAGGGAGACGCACTGCCGTGCGTCTCTACATATTTATTGCACAACCCCCACCAGCCTTGGCTCCACCAGCCACAGCACCGTATCCACCGCGCCGGTGATGAACTTGTCCGAAAGGTGCAGCGGGATGTTTTCCCGGGCAAAGCGCTCGGAATCCGTACGCAGGCAGTCCAGGCCCGGCGCGCTGCGGGGCAGCATCACCACCGCGCGGCCCTTGAAGCGGAAGGTCAGCCGCCGCTCCGACACGGAGGTCAGGCAGCGCAGGCGCAGCTGAAGCGTGTCGCCCGGCGCATCGGGCGTGCCCTCCCAGGCGGCGGCGCAGGACATGACGAACGGCACCCCGCCCAGCGTGATTTTGCACTTGCGGGGACGCCCGTCCATGCCGCACAGCACCGTGTTGCGCTCCGCGCCCTCCGACCAGCTGAATTTTACGCTGTCCTCGCCGAAGCGCAGGCGCACCTTGTCGATGCCCCCGGCTTTGTCCGCCGACATGAAGAAGATCATCCCCGGGATGACACTTAAGGGGAAGCCCACCCCGGTGCAAAAGCGCTGCGTGGCCGGGGAGAACCGGATGGTGCGGCCCTCGATGCGCTCCTCCTGTATCCTGTTGCGGGGGGCGGCGGGCAGCGCGGGGTAATCCGGCAGCGGCGGGATGGCGCAGGGCTCGCCGGGCTGCTCGTCAAACAGGGCGGGCAGGTGACGGAACACCGCGTTGAGCACGTCGTGCATCTTCCCCTCGCCGCCGGTGGTGACGATGCAGGCGTCGTATGCGGGGAGGATGAAGGTGAACTGCGCGAACAGGCCGTCCGTGCGGAAGCCGCCGGGCGGGGGGTTCATCCACAGGCCGTAACCGTAGCCGTGGCTGCCGTTGGGCTCGTCCTTGCGGTCGGAGGTATCGGTCTGCACGCGGCCGGATTCCCGCACCCAAGCCGCCGGGATCACCTGTTTGCCTTGGTACTTCCCCTCGTCCAGGTAGCACAGGCCGATTTTCGCCAGGTCCTCCGTGCGCAGGTACAGCCCCCAGCCGCCGGTCTCCACGCCGCAGCCGTCGGTCTCCCAGAAGGGACGCTCGATGCCAAGCGGCTCGAACAGGCGCGGCATGAGGAAATCCACCACGGACTGGTTGTACAGCCGCTGGATGATTACGCAAAGCATGTAGCAATTCTCGTTGCAGTAGTGCCAGCCCTCGCCGGGGGCGTAGAGCCACTCGCCCCTGGAGAAATCGTGCACCCAGCGCTTTTTGCGCTTGTCCACCAGGTAGTTCAGGTGCTTGCCCGCGCTCATGCGCAGCAGGTGGACGACTTGCAGTTTGTCCCAGTTTTCGTGGGGGAACTCCCGCAGCTCGGGTACGAGGTCCGCGACCTTGTCGTCCAGGTGCAGGCGGCCCTCCTCGATGGCGAAGCCCGCCGCGATGGCCGTGATGGACTTGCTGGTGGAGTACAGCGTGTGCGGCTCGTCCGGCCCGTAGGGCTTGCGGAAATCCTCATAGGCCACCTGCCCGTGCCGCAGCACCATGACCGAATGTACCTCCAGACCCTCGCCGATGATGTCTTGCATGATACGCGCCAGCACCTGTGACGAGATGCCCGCCGCCTCCGGGGTTTTGGCGCGCGGAAGGGAAGTTGTTTGCATGATGGGTACGCTCCTTTTCTGAGAATCAGCTCACGCCAGATAGAACACCTCGGTCATCAGCGGCTGCGCGCCCGTTTGGGGATCCAGCTCCATGGCCATGACGTCCTTCATGTAGGCGTTCCAGCGGTCCACTATGGGGCTTTCGCGCTGCGCGCGCGCGGCATGCTCCGCTCCGAATTCGCACTCGTAGTAGCCGAACAGTTCGTCGCCCGTGCGCCAGATGGAATAATTGCGGATACCGGCTTCACGCAGGAGCGACACCATTTCGGGCCAGATTTCGTCGTGGCGCTTGACATATTCCTCGCCCATGCCGGGGAGGATGCGGGCTTTCCAGGCGTAGCGTTGCATGGTGGCCTCCTTTTGTAACCGATGATTGACGCACATGTAGGGGACGGCGTCCTCGACGCCCCAAGCAAAAAGCCTTATTTTTAAGGTCCAGGGACGTCCGGAGGCCGTCCCCTACAAATAGCGCCGGCCTTCATCAGCGGTTATTTAGTGCACATATTCCGGCGTCCCGTGCATCGCGGGCAGCGGGTGCGGCCTTACCGTGGCGCCGCCCTGCTCGTAGGACTGTATCGCCGCCTCGATGTATTCCAGGGTCGCCAGGGCGTCGCGGCCCGAGGAGCGGACGTATTCGTAGTGCACATCGTTGGTCAGGTCCTCCAGCCAGGCGTGGATGCGCCCGGTGAAGGTGGCATCGAAGCTCGTCACGCCCGTGTTCATCTCGACAGGCGCGGGCAGCTCCGGCTTGCCCTCGGCGTTTTGCACGTGCCCGCCCCAGTAGGTGAGCTTCTCCACGCAATTTTCGATGCAGAACGTGCCCTTGGTGCCCACGTGCTCGTAGCTCCACCAGCCGCCCAGGCCGAAGCGCGCGTCGCCCCGCTGGGAGATCAGCATGCCTACGCCCCCGTTCTCGAATTTGCAGTTGATGCTGTTGATGGACAGCATGGGGTCCCCCGCCGTGCGGCGCACGCCCGGGCGTTCCAGGAAGGCCTGCACGTGGGAGATGTCCCCGCAGAAGTAGCGCATCACGGAGAAGGGGTGGGTCAGGAAGGCCTTCACATGGGAGTAGGGCTTGTTCCAGCGGGACTGGGGGTCGATTTTGCCCGGGTAGCCGTAGTCGCTGCCGTCGAAGCCCATCTTGTGCAGGCAATAGACCAGTTCGCCGACCTCGCCGTCGTTCATGCGCTTTTTCGCGGCGGCGGCGGTCTCGGTGAAGTAGTGGTTCAGGTTGCAGCCCAGCACCTGCCTGCGATCCAGGGCGTACTTGACCAGGGCGCGGGCGTCGCGGATATCGGCGCAGAGGGGCTTTTCGCACAGGACTTTTTTGCCGTATTCCAGCAATTCGAAGCTGGGCTCGAAGTGCATGGAGCCGTTTTCGTAGCCGCTGGTGCACACCGACACGGCCTCCATGCCGGGTTCGCCTTCCACCATGTCTTTGATGGAGTAATAGGCCTTCACGCCGAATTCCTCGGCGGCGGCGTCAGCGCGCTCGCGGTTGATGTCGCACACGGCGAGGAGCTGCGCCAGGGGGTCGTTCTGATAATTGCGGGCGTGGGTGCGGCCGATACCGCCAAGGCCCACGACGCCTACTTTGATGGGCATGGGGGGTCCTCCTGAAATTATGATAATAGTTTTTTTCGGGGAGACGCACTGCCGTGCGTCTCTACACCTCTGATATGTTGACCGGGCGATTTTCCTCCAGGGATTTGATTGCCGCGTGGATGACGCGGGAGGCCTCGAGGCCCTGTTGGCCGCTGCCGTTGATGTCCTCCGGCGGCGTGCCTTGGGCCACTTCGTCCACAAACGCGCTGATCCGCGCCTGAAAAGTGTCGTCAAAGTTGCTGTAGCCGCCGAACACCGGGTTGGTGTAGACCCGCTTGGTCAGGTCGTCGGCGGGGTAGAGCGCGGCCTCGCGCCACATATCGTCCACGACGAAGCGGCCCTTCGTGCCGGCGACCTCGCAGCGCTCCATGGGGTGCCCCCGGGCCAGGTCGTAGCTGGAGGTCAGATGCCCCACCGCGCCGCTGACGAAGCGCATGTTGACGCTCGCCGTGGACCAGATGCCCCGCCCCGGGGCCTTCATGGCGAAGCAATGCACTTGCGCCACGCCGCCCATGAAGTACCGCATGATGTCCACGCTGTGGGGATTCAGCGCCTTCAGGTGGAAGTACGGCGACTCGAACTCCCCCGGCTTGCCGATCCACAGGGCCATATTGCAAAAGAGCAAATCGCCGATGCGGCCCTCCTCCTGCCACTGTTTGGCGAGCAGCGCGGCGGGTGTAAAGCGGTGATTGAGATCGACAGCCAGCCGCAGATTTTGCTCCCGCGCCGTTTGGACCATCTTCCTTGCCTTGTCCAAATCATTGCAGATGGGCTTTTCGACAAGGACGTTCGCCCCGGCCATGAGCGCTTGCATGGTGGGCTCGTAGTGGTCGGAGGCATATTCGTAGCCCCCCGTGGCCACGCTGCACAGCTCCGGCTTGTGCTTGCCGAGCATCTCCCCTGCGTCCAAATACCAGGGCACGCCGAAGGTTTCACCGGCTTTTTGCGCGCGCGCGGGATTGATATCACAAACAGCAACGAGCCTGACACCCTGTATTTTCGAGTAGCACCGGCAGTGCAGGTTGCCGATGGGGCCAAGGCCGATGACGCAAACGTTGAGCATGGCTTACCCCTTCTTCTGCGCCTGCAATTTATTCGCCGCCGCCGGGTTGCCGATGAACATGCCCTCATAGGCCTCCTCCGAGGCGGCGTAGGGCCTGCCCAGGCCGTTCCAGGTCTTGTCGGCAACCTCGGTGACGGGGTTTTTGGTTTTCCAGGCCTTCTTCTGGGCGGCAATGTGCGCGTTCATGCGCGTTTGCAGCATGGCGACGACCTCCGGGTTTTGCTCCGCGACGTTGTCGAGCTCCAGGGGGTCCTTGATGAGATTGTACAGCTCAATGGCGGGCTTGAAGTGGAAGTCGGGTTCCAGGGCCTCGATGAGCTTCCATTCGGGGGTGCGCCAGCCGTGCTTGCGCATCCACGTGGCCTCGGTGAGGTAAAACTCCGGCTCCGGGGTGCGCTGCGCGCCCGTCCAGAAGGCGGAAAGCGACCGGCCGTCGAACTTCAGGCGCGTCTTGATCCCCAGCAGCTCCAGCAGGGTGGGCATGAGGTCCTTCTGCTGCACGTAGTCATCGAATTGCAGCCCCGCCGGGATGTGCCCCGGCCAGGCGATGGCGAGGGGCACGCGCAAGGTGGGCTCGTAGAGGCCATGGTGGTCGTACCAACAGCCGTGCTCGTCCAAGGTCTCGCCGTGGTCGGAGGTGATCACGACAATGGTATTGTCCTCGATGCCGAGCTCCTTCAGGGCCGTGAAGAGCTGCCGGATGCAGGCGTCCATGTAGGCAATCGCGCCGTCATACTGGGCGTTGACGTATTGGGCGTCCGTGCAGTCCACGGGGAACCACTCGCGGAAGTAGGTGGCGAAGGGCTTGAAGGCCCAGAGATTATCCAGGGACTTATTGTCCTTGTCGTATTCGTCGCCGCCGTAAAACATGCGGTCGAAGGGCGCGGGCGGCAGGTAGGGCGAATGGGGGTCCATGTGGCGCAGGAAGAGGAAGAAGGGCGCATCCTCGCCCGCCAGGCGCTTGAGCTCCGGCAGGGCAACGTCGTTGAGATTCTCGGCCTTGTGGGATTTCCCGTCCGGCCTGTCCGCGCCCCAGCCCGAGTAGGCGATGTAGTTCTGGAAGCCGTGGGTATACGCGCCGTCGCCGAAGCCCACGCAGGTGCTGTTGTAGCCGCGCGCCGAGAGCACCTCCTGTAAGGTGATGCCGGGGGGCAGCTCGGGCACGTTGCGCAGCGTAACGATCCCCGTGCCGAAGCAGTCGCGCCCCGTCAGCAGGGCGGAGTAGCCCGGCGGCGTGGGGATGCTGGGCGAGAAGCAGTGGGTGAAGTTGACGCCCTTGCCGGCCATGTCCTCCAGATGGGGGGTGTTGTTGCGGTGGTAGCCGCACAGGCCCATGCGCGTGGCGCGGCAGGAATCGATGCCGAGGAAGAGGATGTTGGGGTGGTTGTTCATGTCTTCTTGCTCCTGTTTTATTTTATGAATTCAAGGTCAGCTGCTTGTATATCGCCTTTTACCAGAACTTCGGGTGAAAAATGCATGCCATCATAGTAATCGCAGGGCTTTACGGCAGTCGCTTCGTAAAGCTTCACAAAAAGCCTCTCCGCTTTGGGATTGACAGGTTTTTTTGCTATCCCTTCGCCCTTTGGGCTGTGCCTGTACATCATCGCCATGCTCACATAGTCCATGTCGGCGATCAGGCAACGCTTCGCGTCAACGTTGATTCTGAAACAAATTTGATTTTCTCTGTGTATTTTATTGTCCTCTTTTTTCAGCCAGCAAAAAACCACGTTCTTTCTGATGGGCGTAAATATTTCATAGCCCGTTGCGGCCCTAAGGCCGTTTTTCAGAATACCGTCTTTGTTTGCGGCGTCTGTGAAGTGGAACAATTCCATGTGCTGCCTTTCTGCAAACGCGGGAGGGATGTCGCTCCGCGATACATCCTCACCCGCCCGAGGCGGGAGCTCCTTCAAAGGAGCTTGGGGGATTAGGTATAAACGACTACCTCGCCCCCAGTTTTTTCAGCACCGCGTTCATGTAGCCGTAGCTGGAGGCCGCGACAATATTCGCCTCCGCCAGGGACAGCTCGGGGCCGATGATCTCCAAATTGCACGCGCCGTCATAGCCCGCTTTGACCAGCTCGTCGAAGTAGCCGTACAGGTTGATGTCCCCCGCGCCGCAGATTTGCTGCAAGGGATGCCCCGGGCCCTTGCCCAGGCATTCACGCCCGCAGTCGCGGATGTGCACGTGCTTCATGTATTTCACCACGGAGGCAAGCGCGTCCTCGGGGGCTTCGCCGCAGCGGAAAATGTGCGAGGGGTCCATGTCGATGCCGAAGAAGGCGCTGGGGACGTTCTCAATCAGCCGCAGGGTGGTGGGCGTGCTGTAGACCGCGCCGCCCACATGGGCCTTCATGCACAGCGTGACGCCATAGCTCTCCGCGATGGCGGCCAGCTCGTTCATGCGCGCGACGCAGGCGAGCATGTCCGCTTCGACGTCCGACTTGCCGCCGGGACCGATGTTCACCACGGGGATACCCAGACCCGCCGCGGCCTCAAAGGCGAGGGTGAGCCGCGCGGGGTCGGTGGAGGCGACCTCGGTTGCCGTGATGGGCAGTTGGAACTCTTCGCAGAGCTCGAGGATTTCGCTTTTCTGCGCGCGCCAGTTCTTGAGATCCAGGTGCTCGCACATGCCCTCGATGGCGGAGATTTCGAAGCCGTCGCAGCCGATTTTCTTCAGGTTTTCCATTGCAGTGCGCAGGGGGAAGGCCTTGTAGAGGACTGAGTTGACGCCGAGCTTGATCATGGATGTCTCTCCTTGTTATCCGAATATTTTAAGTGTTTTCAGCGGTTTCTTCAATTGCGCTTCGGTGATGCCGCCCCGCAGCATCGCGGCTTTGCACTTTTCAAAAATAACTTGGTTGTCCCGCGCGAGCTGCTGCAATTCTTGCTTGCCAAGCTTTTTCAGAGCCTTTTTGTCCAGAGCGTAGTGGCAGGGCACAAAGCCGTCGTAGGCGCAGATTTCGCCGCTGCTGTATGTACGCTCGGCCAGACCGTACCTGTAGTCCATATGCGAATCCAAATCGATGAATTGAAAGCCTGCCTTCTCGTCATAGAAAAAATTGCTTTTCCCGTTGCTGTCGATGAGAATATCGTGATCGAGCAAACCAAGCATGTCACGGATGAATTTGTCGAAATGCGCCTGCGGCGCTTGGGCGATTTGATTTGTCCTGGTAAGAATGTACGCCTTCGGGTCGGCGCCGCTGGAGAGATACGCGCATTTCCGGGCCTTGTAGGCCTGCATGACCGCGTCGTCGTAGAGCTCCTCGCCCTTGGCGCGGGGCTGGAAGATGTAGCCGTCGCCGTCCTCGCTGTCCGGGTCGTAGCAATAGCCCAGGATGGGGACCACCGCAACGCCCTGTTCCCGCAGGCGCATGAGCGTCCCGATTAGCTCGTCGAGGTAGGCCAGGTCGTCGTCGCGCGTGGCGACGTTGCGCAGCTTGAGCCTGCCCGTGGTCAGTACCGCGTATTCGCCGATCAGGTATACATGGCTGTCAATGCCGCGTTTGGCGGCCTTCATGCCCTGCGTTTGGGCCAACAGCGCCCTTGCCTTTTCCGGCTCGATATAGAAATATTTCTCTGTCATGCGCTACCTCAATGGATACCCCAGCACCGTCTCATACATCGCCAGCACGTTTTCCGCGGGGGAGTTATCCTGTATCATATGCGCGGGGGAGAACATGTAGCCGCCGCCGGGGGTGTAGACGTCCAGAGTGTGCAGCACGTCGGCGACGGCCTCCTCAACGCTGCCGAAGGCCAGGGGTCCGGCGGTGGATACCCCGCCGTGAAAGGCCAGACGGCCCCCGAAGTCCCGCTTGATGATCTCGGGCGACATCCCGGCGGCCTCGGGCTGGAGTGTGTCCACGGCGTCGATGCCCATCGCGATAAAGTCCTCGAAGGCGAAGGAGGACGCCCCGCAGCAGTGGATCATCACCGGCAGGCCGTAGCTCTTGGCCAGGTCAACGAAGCGCTTGTGGCGCGGCTTGATCTCTTTTCGATACAGCTCGAGGGAGATCATCGGGCCGCGCTGGGTGCCCAGGTCCTCGCCCATCCACAGAAAATCGACGTACCCTTTGCAGCGCTCCAGGAGCCTTTCCGTCACTTCCAGTTCGATGGCGAGCCTGCGGTCCGTGAGCAGTCTGCCCGCCGGGTCGTCGGTATAGAGGTCGACCAAGGCCTGCTCCATGCCGCGCATGCGCCCGTTGACGTTGATGACATCGGCAAGGCCCGCCCCGCCCGCGTAAATGGCGCGGTTCCTGCCGAGGCGCTCGGCCTTGCAGCGCGCCAGGGCCTCGCCGTAGTCATAGTGGTCGGGGTCCGGCATGGGGTAGGCGGCCACGGCCTCCTCGTCCGCGTCCAGGAGGGGGAACTCCACGTTGTCCTCGTAGCTGCCGTAGGGGTGGTGCACACGGCGCGTACGCTGCCCCCACTGCGGGTCGGCGTTGACGCCCTTTTCAGGGTCGCCGAAATGCAGACGCGGGCCGGTGTAGGGCGCGCCCATGCCGCGGAAATCCACGTGCAGGTGATCGGCGAGCTCAAGCTCGCCGCCGGGCGTTACGCCGAAGTGCTCCTTCAGGCGTTTGTCGATGCCGCCGTTTGCCATGTAGTTGATGGGCACGCGGTCGGTTTTTTCAAAGGCGAAGGTGTTCAATACACGGGTTCGGGAGGTCATGCGCGGCACCGCCCTTTCGTATTTTCCATAGTATAACACAGATTCCCGCCGGATGCAATCCTGAAATCACGGGCAAGCGCAAAAAAGCAAAACCCCCGGGCGCGGCGCGTTCCCCAGGGGTTTTGCTTATAAGCACACAGGAAATGATGTCAGATTTTGCCTTTGAACAGCTCGGAGAAGATCATTTTGCCGCTGTAGCCCAGCGTGCGGCCCAGCACCTTGTAGTCCAGGGTGCTCACGACGGTATCCGCCAGGCCGAAGAAGAACATGCTTGGGATGTTCCCGCGGGAATATTCCAGCATGAACGCGCCCTCGGGGAGCTTGTAGCCCTTCGTCTGGGTGCGGGTGAGGTGCGCGGCGCTGCCGGGCAGGAAGACCGTGCGCTCCAGGTCGCCCTCGTGATAGCACCACATCTCGCCGGTGAACACGTAGTCGTACACGTCGGCGGAATAGCGGCCCGAATGGCCCTCGGTGCCGATGGGGGAGCCGAAGAGGATGATGTACTCGGACAGGGAACAGTGCAGCAGCTTCATGGCGCCCATGGCGCCGCCGGCGTTGTTGAAAATCCAGGGCCGGTCCGTGTGGATATGCTCTGGATAGCCCTCTTTCAGCAGCGACACGATCTTGTCGCAGCCCTCCTTGCGGTCCAGGCCGACGGCCTGCTTGGCGATTTCGTGCAGCTCCTCGGGTTTAAAAATGTACTGTTGCTTCGGGATTTTCATGGAAATGCCCCCTTCGTGCAATATTTTCAGTGTGGTATTGTCCTCTCGCATTATCATAGCACATTCTTCTCCGATATGCAAGTTAAACTTTTTTCTAGGTGAGGCCACATGTAAATTCAATTTCCCCTTGCACTTCCCTTCCCCATATGCTATAATGCTATTTATTACATGAATTATCTTTTAGCGTGAAAACCAACTGCCAGTAGCGCCATATCAGGCAACAAGAAAACCAGCGTACGCGCAGGCACACACTTTCGAGGTATAGCGA
>WQTL01000474.1 GCA_009786275.1 Bacillota bacterium
GCCAGTGGCGCCTCCCCCGCCGCCGCCCGGGCCTGCCGGGCCAATGGGGCCCTGCGGTCCCTGAGGCCCTTGCGGCCCCGCAGGCCCCATTGGACCCGGACGGCCTGATTGGACAGGGCAGCAGCAACGGTTGCAATAGCACGGTGTGCAGTTACAGTGCTGGTTACAGCAGTTCATAAGTATATTCTCCTTCATCATCGCAAGCTGGAATGCATTGTTTCTCATGATCAAGCTATGCAGAACAGCCAATACAGGTGCAAAAGAAGCGGCGGCGCTTTGGCGCTGCCGCTTGGGTTATTCTGTAAAATGGCGTTACATTAGACCTGTTCCAAAACCTTGCCAACCCCGGCAAGATGCGCTATAATAGGAGCTATGGATAGGCGACGGTGTAAAGCTGCATCAGCGTGCCCTCCCAATTGCTTTGTTATAACTGCGCACACCCTTGCGGGTCATGTGCGGCAGGATAAAATAGCGGAACAGCGCGTTGCCCTGGTGCAGCCACTTGCCGTGATACACGGCGGGCTCCACCGGCGGCGCGGCGGTTTTGCCCAGCGTGACTGTGACAACACGAAAGCTCACGGCGCCGCCCATCTTTTCGACGACGTTCCCTGTAGCATCGGCGACCAGCGAGCCGCCCAGCAGACGGCAGTCCTCGTTGAAGCTCTTCGCGCCGAGACCGCCGGAAAACTCAGGGAAGCCGCCCACGGCGTTGACATAGACCGCCGGCACGCGCAGATAATTCGAGTAGGCGGTAGCTATGGTGGCGGGATGCCCGGCGAGAAGCTCCAAGTCGTCCTGCGTGATGCGCCGGTTCGTGCGATAAGGCGTGGGGTTCGCGTGGGGCATGAGCATCAGGTCGATGTCGGCTTCTTTCATCCTGCGCAGTCGGTCAATATAGTGATTATCAGCGCAGATGCCGATGCCGATGCGGCCCAGGGCCGTGTCGATGTGCGTGCCGCCCCTATCGCGCTTAAAACAGTAGGACTCGGCGTCTTCTTTTCGAACCATCCCGCAGATTTCCCCCTGCGGGCCGCTGAGCAAGTAGGAATTGTAGTAGTCCGCGCCGTCCTTTTCCACAAAGCCAGCGCCGATATATATACCCAGCCGCGCGGAAAGCTCTGAAGCCCACTGCGCGGTTTTGCCGTCGCGGGGTTCGGCGTACTGCCAGACGGTCTGGTTCGGAATATACCCGCAGCCGGAAAGCTCGGGCAGCACGGCGAACTCCGCACCTTGCGCGGCGGCTTGACTGATGAGGGCCTCGGCCTGCGCGTAACCCGCCGCCTGGTCTTTAAAATTATTTTCCAATTGAATCATGGCCAGTTGGATTGTGTTCATAGAGTCGATCCGCTGTCATATCAGAATTTGTCCCGTACATACATTATACAGCATTGCGCCACATTTTTCAATGCTTCGCCCAAATTAAACTCTGCTTGGCTTTCCTTCCATCCAGAGCAATCATGGTGGCTATCGCTTCCATTCTGTTATTGAAAGTACTGATGAAAAACCAAAGGGAGACAGTGCCTTTTCTGCAAGATGCGAATGTGCCGAAGTTATTTTTTCATGCAGGTATTGGGCGGTTGCTGTGAGGAAAGTATTCCGATCACCACATAGCGTGCGCCGTCAAACTCATAGGAGCAGGTTGACAGCGCGATCACCCTGTTTCCCTCCTCATACACCGCGCTGCTTTTGAAGGTCGAGCTGTGCGCCGCATAGGATAAAAGTGCACCGAGGTTTTGTTCATACATAAATCCCCTTTCCCGCCATACCCCCGCGTCAATCACACAGCCATGCAGGAGCGCTGCCCGGTAATTTCCCTGCGGCGTATACAGATACATATACGGATGCCCGTCATAGTAGTGCTGCGTTTTGTATCCCTTTAAGCTGCCAAACATCTTGCCGGACCGCATATGATGTCCGTAAAGCACTGTCAGCTGCCCGCTGAAATCCGGCGCGCAGTTGTAATCAATGAACAGGGAGCCGTTCGCGTTTTTCGTGCCGTCCGGCAAATGGGTTAAATAATAACTGTAGTCGTCCGCCATTATAACGGGATAGTCGATCACCGTGCCCGGGCAGTACAGCCATGCTGCCGCGTCTTTGTTTATCGCCTTCAGTGCCTCAAAATCGATTTCCAACGGGGGAATAAACGCCTGCGGCTCTTTTGGCTGAGGATCGGCTGCCGGGCTTTGCTTTACGCAGGCGCCGATATCCCTGTATGCCGCGTCGCCCGCTTTGTAGATTCGCTCCGCTTTCAGCCAGCGTTGCCCCGCGAAGGCCATCAGGGCCATCGAGAGGAGCAGCGCCGCGAAAGCGGTTGTCCTGCGTCTGTTCATTTTACTTTCCGCTTTCCGCTTGCGATCAGGTAAACCGCCGCGCAGGTTGCCGATACGCAGCCCGCCGCGAACAATATCGTGTAAAAGGTTTTACTCATATCGTCCCCGGTTTTTGGCCCGTCTTTGCCCGCGCTGTATTTATTGATGAAGGTCAGTGCCGTAACCGGTTTGTTCAGACCATTCGCCACCACCCTGGAGGCCACAAGCAGGCCCCCCCGTTCCGTTACTGTGTCCGTGATGTGATACACCGCGGTGTCATAGGTGTATCCCGCTTCGCCGGTGTTCGCCTCGGCGGCCGTGTAATAATACGTGCCCGCTTTGTCATAACGCCATGTCCCGAAATTCCCTTCGCCAGAACCGGTGATTTGGATCGTCTTTACGCCGTTCACGCTGCCCTCCGGCATGGGATCGGAGGCGTCGCGCGCCGTCAGTGTAAACGTGAACACGCTGCTGCGTCCCGGGTTGCCTGACACCGTCTTTTTGACCGGAGGATCCTCCATCAGAGCCGGATCGCTGGGCAGGGCGCCGTAAGTATTCCTGAACTCAACCGCTTCCGCCTTGGCGCCGTCCGTATTCAACACGATGAGTTCCACGTTTGACGCCGCGCCCGCATACACCTCTATGATGTATTTCCGTTTATCATATGTATATCCCGGCTTTCCCCCCGGGATCTGAAAAATTTCGTAGCGAAAACCGCCGGACCGGCTGAAGGCCAGCGGGCCGAGCTTTGTGCTGCCTGTGCCGGCGATCGTAAAGGTATACCCTTCCGCGGTACTTCCCGCGGGCATCGGGCTGCCCGCATCAAGGGGCCTGAGCCTGTATGTGAACGTATCATCCGCCGAGGGTGAGGCGGCAACAAAAACCTGCCGGACGGTAAGCATAAGCGGATTGTCCGCCGCACGGGCGCTTACAGACGCTCCGGCGGCCAGCGCCGCAACGAGTAAAATGGCCGCGCACAGCAGCCTTCTTTTTTTTGTTTTCAGTATCCTGTTCATTTTTTTCCTGCCTCTTTTCCGTGTTGCTTTCGTCTGTTGCGAATGACCAGGAGAAGTAAGACCGACACCGCGGACAACAGGAGGGGGATCAGCGCCAAGAGCCAGCGGGGTAAATTGTCCGCCAACCCGGCCCAGCTGTCCGCGCTTACCGGCTTGTGCCAATTATTTGTTTCCGCGTTTGTGAACGTGTCCTCGAAAAGCCCGTCCGTAATCCTGCCGGCCAGAATATCCCGCCCGTTCGTCGAAGCGGACGAACATGTGCTGAGCAATATGATATTATCCTCTGTTGTTACGCCGATATCCCTTTCGTGCACCGCTTTCGCGAGCAGCCCCTCCAGCCAGGCCCGCCGCGCTTCGCCCTTAATATTCGCCGTGAATACCGTGCTGTCATAGGCATCCGTATGAACAAACGCGAAGAACTCGACGCCGTGGTCTTTTCCGCCAAAATACAGGTTCCCATACCTGCGGGATTCAAACATCCCCTTGTCCGCGAAATTCCCGATCTCCCCGAACATCGTCTTTTTTTCCATGTGGTGCCCGTAGAGGATGTTGTTGAAATCGCTGAAGTCCTTCCTGTTCCGGCAATCCAGAAATATGGAGCCGGATAGGGAGTACAGGCCCTGCGCGTTGGTGTTGACGTATTTCATGTTGTCCTGCCCCTGCGTGACCGGGTAGTCGATGTTCGTCCCGTATACGCTGAGCCACGCGAATACCTCCGCGTTGAGGGCCCGCAATTCCTGAAAGGACCTCCCTTCGTTTTCTGCCGTGGGCTTGAAAATCTCGTACTGCGATTTGTCTGCTGCCTGATAAAGCTGTTTCGAATCCCACAGGGCATACCCGGCAAAGGCGGTGAACAGCAGGAGTACCGTAAGCACCGCCGCATTTATGGCGCTGTTGGCCCATTTGACCGCCTTTTTTCCGATCGCCTCCGCCGGCATGCCCATCGTGGATTTCCTTTACTTCGAACGTCCTTTGGCTGTTTTCAATCAGTTCATTGCGCGCTGCTTCGCATGCTTACGGGCCTTGAATACCGCGAAACCCGCGATAGCCGCCAGCGCAACGCCGATCAGCACGACGTAGGGAAGGCTGTCCACGCTGATGCCCGTGGGGATTGTCATATTGCGGGTGTTGGTGTAATCCGCGCTGTTGGTGTTTTCACCGATGTAGGCGGTGTCGCCGGGCTTCGGATAGGCAAGGGCCGTGCCGGCGTCGCTGCTGTTGGCCTGCGCGGCTGCGCCATTCAGCACGGCGCTGTAGCTGGCCTTGTAGTCGGGGTCGCCGGCTTCCGTCACGGTGAAGCTCGCGCCCACCTCCAGATCCATGAACACCAGGCGCTGGCCGTGCCTGAGGTTTACGTTCAACGGCTTGCCGGATGTAAACTCGATATACTGCTTGCCGCTGCCGTCCGTCTTCACATTGGCCGCTGCCGTGATCTCGGTTCCGATGGGGGATACGATGTTGGTGCCCTCCGCCACATAGGCCGTATAGGCCGGGGTGCCGGCCACGCCCGCGGCGGGCTTGGTGACCTTCACCTCGAACGGGAAGTACTTCGTCGTCTGGTTTCCGCCCAGGCCCGCGACGGTCTTGCTGATCGAAAGCACGGTATCCGCCGGATCTTTCGGGTCGGTTCCGCCGTTGGTCTTCGCGTATTCGTTGGTGAAGATCATCTGGGAACAGAAGTAGTTCTTGTTGTCGCCGCCCGGGGTCGGGTCAACCTTGGGTTGGCCTTGCTCGGCGCCGCCGGCGTCGGTCTTGGTTCTGTGCGCTTCGATATACGCCACGTACAGCCCATTGGTTCCGTTCTCCACGTATACCGAAATCTCATACTCCGCTTTGGAATAGGTCACTGTTTCACCCGTGCCGACCGCAGGGGTAACGCTCTGCGTCTCCGTCACTTTATACACGTAGGTACCGGCGTGGGGCCAGGTGACGCCCGCCGCGATGTCGGCGGATTCCTTCCGCACAATTTTAACGCCTGCGGGGGGATTGGTCTCTGCGATGCTGCCGGACGGGAAGCCGATGTCCTTGTCCGCAATGGCGGGCATGTTGGCCGGCGATGACTCATACGGCTTGCCGTCCGCCGTGAGCGCTTCAAACTCGAATTTGAAAGTGATTGCCGGGGTATCCGTGCCGACCGGCATCTTCAGGACCTTGGTGATTGCCGCTTGCGCGGGGCTTGCCTCGGTGCCTTCCGAAAGATCCGCGGCCAGCGCGGGCAGCGCGGCGCCGAAACACAGCGCCATGACCAGCGCGGCGCATACCAGCGGTTTTGGGGTTCTTTTCGTTTTCATTTCAGAATCTCCTTTGTTTTGTTTTTTATATCAACATGGAGCAAACGGCCGGGCAGCGGCGGCCCTTTTCACATGCCAATAGCTTTAAATCCCGCGGCGGCGGAGCACCGTTATGACCTTGCCCAAGGTATCCCTGATCTTCACGCAGCCATAGATCCGGCTGTCCGCGGCGTCCGTCCTGCTGTCGCCCAGCACAAAAACCTGTCCCTCCGGCACGGTCAGAGGGAAGTCCACGCCGTCCTGATACCGCTGCGTTTCCTGATAGATACCCAACTCCTGTTGCAGCGCGCCGTTGACCACCAGGCCGTCTTCGGCGATATCCACGATATCGCCCGCCGTAGCAACCACCCGCCTCGCCTGCTTTTTCCCGTGAAACCGCAATATGATCGCGTCCTGCGGCTGGTAGCCGCTTTTGGTATACCGATAGAAGATGACCAGGTCGCCGTCGCGGATCGCCGGGGCCATCGAGGGCTCCCGGTATCGCATGATCCCGAACAGGAAGGTAAACATCAGCACAAAGGCCAGCGCGATAGACGCCATCTTCACAAGCAGGAACAGCAGGTCTCTCCATACGGACGATTCCCGATTGGGGCTTCCGTCCGCCGAATTTTTCTGTTTGGGCGCCAACGGCTTCCCGCTTCCAAGCGCCGCCTCAAGCTGCGCAAGCGCAAACGCTATTTCATCGTCAGGCGCCGCGTCGACCAGCGCCTCAAGCGTTATCCGGCTCTCGTCCATACGCTTTTTCTTTTGAATATAGTCATGGCTGTGCCGGACAGGAGCAGCAGCGCCGAAAGGGACAACAGTGCGGCGAAAGCCCGGGAGTCCTCCCCGATACCCGTTGGAACCACCGCCGGATCGCGGGTATTCGTGAAGTCGAAGGTGCGCGCTGCGGCGCCTACGGTTTTCAGGCCGGTATCATTCGAGCCAATCCTTGTGCCGGACAAATCCGCGCTGTCTTTGTACGACGGCACATAGCCATCCTGCGGGGTTTCGGCAATCTGTATCTTGCCGGCGGACGGTACATTCTTGACGGTGATCGTTTGCCCATGTTTCAGGCGGATTATCCCGGCCCCGTCCGTAAGCGTCAATGTGCCGTCCGAGGGAGCCGCAGCTCCGAAGCCGGGAATGACGCCGCCGGTATAAGCAAATTGCGTATTTGTGGGCAGAAGGCTATCGCCGGAATCCTTGAAGGTCAATGTGAACTCATAGGTTTTTGTCCTGTCGGCATAGTCTCCCTCAACCGTCTTGGTGATTGTGACATCCGCCCTGAGTTCTTGCTCGTATATCAGGTAGATATCCGTGCCGGCGATAACATCCCCGCTTGAAAGGGTTGGGCTGGGAAAACTGCCGCTCTGCGGCGAGCCTGACAAGCCCTTTTTCCATTCCTTGTATTTGTAGCCCGGAATCACCTGGATATCCGAGGAGGTCAACGTGAACGTATCGCCGAGCAGCACGGAATGGGTGATGAAAGTCGGATTGCCGATGAGATTGCCGCTGGCGTCCACATAGTATACCTTGATTTCACGGTTGACGGCGTCCGCGTTCACCCACACGGCGGGGTTGGCGTATACGTTCGTGGACGCGGGGCTCAAGCCGCCGTCCAGGGTGTGGGCGTTATTGTTCGCTCCCCATAAGTTTCCTGTGCCTGTTGTAGTTGCGGCGGTACGTCCCCAAACCCAAAGAGGCAAATTAGAGAACAGAGACGTGAGGCTCAAGCTGTTTCCGTTGGCCTCGTAAATATCCGCATAGCTCAACGGGAAAAACGCGTCTTTCCAATTGCTGGAGGAGGTTCCGCTGGAGTTTCCCACAAATGTCGCAGTCGGCAATGAAAACACGCTCTGAGAAGAAGGGGAGCCCAGCGACAGCGACGGCACGACGGCGATCTGCTTTATTGTACTTGACGCATATCCATTATACTCACTGTTGTAATGTGCCCGCATGGCGGAATTGCTGTAGACGTTGCCGTTATTTCCCGTAGGGTTAAACTGCACAAGGTCGCCGTTTCTGCGGATAAGCAAAACGTAAGTAATACCGGTTTGGTTATAATTCGGCAGCTTTTTTACAACATACCATGTTACGTTGTCGATCACTGCCATGTCGTTTTTGTCCGCGCTGCCAAGGCTCGCAAGCGTGACAGCTGCTGTCGGCGCAATCCCCATGGGCAGCCGCATGCCGGCGTCGATTCCCTCCACGGCCTGCCCCGCGGCAAGGGCGATGGGGCTTGTGTAGGCCATCAGCGGTTCGCTCGGCCAATCTGCGGCAAACTTGTTCTGCCCGCTGCCTGTCATGGGCAGCAGGTATTCGTTCCCGTTGACAGCGGCGGCGGCAAGCCCAAGAACATAACTGCCGGGTTCCAGGTTTTCAAATATATATTTGCCGCCGCCGTCCGTCCGCGTGGTCCGCAGAGCGTTTACCGGGTCGTTCTCCCTGTAAAGCGAAACGGAAACCCCGGGCAGCGGGGGCTCGTTCCCGTTATACAAACCATCCCAGCCCGTGGGGGGCGTGCCGTTGCCGTCCACCCACAGGAAACCGCTTATGCTGCCGGCGCCCGCGTCCGGTTCCGCGGAAGCGCCGGGGATGGCGAGCAGTCCCGTCATCAGAATGACCGCCAAAACAATACCGGGCAGCTTTGCAGGATGTGATTGATTCCTATGCTTTTTCATTTTCTTCTGTCCCTTTACACTTCGTTTTTCTCTTACGCGTTTTCCAGTCCGGAGCCATCGTAATCCTGAAACCAAGTGAAATGTCAAGAATAAATTGAAAAATTTACCCGTTCACTGTTTTCCATGCGCTTTTGTTTGTTTTTCGCACCCGCACACTGATTTGGGCCAGGTATTGCGCCGGATCCGGCACGCTGATGTTGTCCAGCAGGTAGACCACATAGACCGGGCCTTCGCACTCCAGATCGTTTTCCCGCGCCCAAGCGGCCATTTTTTGGGGCATGCCGCCCATCTGGCCATAGTAGCCCTGCGCATAGCCCACCAGGTATTTCCCCGCAGGGCGATGGTCTCTGCCTGTGGAATCAATCGAAAAAAAACGCTGAGGCAGGGCCGGGGCTTCGATAAAAAGCTCCATGCTTGTGTGATAACCGCCGATTGGGTTATGGATGTTCACGCGGTCGTATCTGGCCTGCCTGCAATAGTCCTTCAGAACCCTGCAAAACGGCTCGCCCTCGCCGTATGCGTTTTCAGGGCCCATAATGATGGGCATTTCGTCCAAATGCTGCACGCCGATCTCGCCGGGCGTTGCCTCCATACCCCGATGGATAATGCCCTCCAGTGTGTGGATGGTGGAATAGCTCCCCTGCAGGCGGATCAACTCCCTGTCGATTTCAAATTTCTGCTGTTGCAATAGTGACAAAATTTTTTTGGGATTGCGGTCTTCCCTGGCGTCGCAGATCGTTTTCAGGGGCAACCGTAGGCTGCTCAGTACCGTGACAAAGTCTACCGTGACCGCCTGCTCCAACGTGTAAAGCCGGTAGTTATTGTCCTCGTGGCGCATTGCCGGCCGGAACAGCCCGATGCGGTCCCAGTACCGCAGTGTGCTTTCCTCTATTCCGGTCAGTGCCGAAAACTCCTTGATTGTCAGCAGCTCTTTGTGTTTTGAAAGCATGCTTTAACCCTCCTTTGTTTTTTTCAGAACAGTGCCTGTTATTCCTTTCTGATTATTCCATCTATAAAGACGTTCACCTTGCTGACACGCAGGCCGGTTGCCTTATCCACGATATAGCGCACCCTTGCGGCAACGCCGCGTGTGACCGCTGAAATGCTCAGCCCGTAAACGGTGAGGATACGCAGGCTCACCACCAAGCCCTTGCCAACGCAGTGAACCCGTATGTCCCCCCGCCGCGGCGGCAGCCGCAGCCCCTGCCGCGCGTTGGAATTTGCCATACCGGCTACGCCGTAGCAGGAAATAACCGCGTTGCCTATGATCTCATTGAACTGTTCCCGGGAAAGGCCGGCGGAGTTCAGTTGCTTTTTTGTCCGAAGCATGGCGTTTTCCTTTCGTTTGTGATTAACTGCGCCCTTGGTCCGGGCCGGCAGGCGTGAAGGGGCGCCTGCCGGCCCTTTCGCTGTTTTTCCGTCCTTTCTTTTGGCGGTCCTTTGCTTTTCACGATGCCTTCCCGGGAGTGCAACCTGATTCTACCATGGCTTCTTTTCTCCCGACACACCCCAAAGGGTGAATTTTTTCAAAAATATTGACAAACGTTAGTTAGTTGCGTTATAATAGGCTTACTCGAACGCTTTCATTCGGAGGAGACTTGCATGGCGGACAGACCGGGCAGCATAAAGACAAAGGACAGAATACTCCATGCCGCGGTGCGGTTATTTTCCGACCGCGGCTACGACAAGGTTTCCATGCGGGACATCGCCGCCGCCGTCGGCGTCAAGGCGGCGTCCATCTATAACCACTATGCCTCCAAGGAGGAGCTGCTGAAAAGCATCTACGAATTCTATACAGCGCAGCAGCGGCAGCTGTTTCCCTCCCCGGAGGAGCACCTGCGCATGGCCGAAACCGCTTCCCTTACGCAATTGCTGTCCTCACTGGATATCCATTACAGCCCCCCGGAAGCCGACGATATGATGAACCGCATCATCGCCATCGCGTTCAGGGAAATCAACGTCGACCGTGACAGTGAGCAGTTTATCAGGGAGAGCATATTCGACAGCGTGAACAACCTGCTGCGGCCCCTGTTCATGCGCATGGTGGAGCTTGGCAGGTTGGAGCCCTTCGACATTGATACGTTTTTGTGCCTGTTCAACTATTTCAGCTTTGCCGGCGCGGCGCTGTATCATTCCCCCCTGAGCATCCCCCCGGAGAAATGGAGCGCCTGCCTCGGCCTGCTATTCGGCACGATTATAAACAATGATCCTTGAGAAAAAAGAAAGGATTTGGTCTTATGCTGCCCCTTCAGGAAGAAAACATCATGCCGCGCCCGCGGGTGGATGAAGCCCTCGCGCAGGCGGCACGGCGCCCCCTGACGTTCGTCACGGCCAACGCGGGTTACGGAAAAACCCAGGCGGTGCGCGCGTTCCTGCGGGGGCAGGACGCCCATGTGCTCTGGATTCAGCTCACGGAAAGCGACAACGTGGGCAGCCGTTTTTGGGAAAGCCTGACCCATATCATCGAAAACGGCACGCCGGAATTGGCGGCCGAGCTGCGGGAGTTCGGGTTTCCCGACACCAACGTGCGTTTCAAGCGTTACATCGAAATCCTGAAAAAAATCGCCGAGTCCGACCAGCTGCTCTACATCGTCCACGACAATTTTCATGTGCTCACCAACCGCCAGGTGCTTGATTTTCTGGAACGCTGCGTCTATGCCGTCCACCCGAAGGTGCGGCGCATCATCATCTCCCGCCGGGAGCCGGGAATCAACGTGGTGCCCCTGCTGTCCAAGGGGCGGGTGAGCATGGTCGGCGAGGACGAACTGCGCTTCACGGAGGGGGAAATCGCGGAATTCTTCCGCTGGAGCGCGCTGCCCCCGCCCCCCGCCCGCGAGCTGCCGGCCATCCGCGCCGAAACCCACGGCTGGGCCCTGGCTCTGCGGCTGCTGGCCCTGGCGCTGCAGCGCAGGCCGGAGCAGCGGCAGGCCGCCCTGTATACCATGCGGCTCAACCTGTTCAAGCTCATGGAGCGGGAGGCCTTCGAGGAATTCCCGGAACGATTCCGCAAGCTTCTGGTGAAGCTCTCCCTCGTGGCCAACCTGCCCCTGGCCCCCCTGCACGAACTGGCGGGGG
>WQTL01000475.1 GCA_009786275.1 Bacillota bacterium
AGTACATGCCGCAGCAGCCCTACCAGGCGCAGCCGCAGTACATACCGCAGCAGCCCTACCCGCAGCAGCCTTACCCGCAGCAGCCCTATCCGCAGCAACCCTATCCGCAGCAGCCCTATCCCGCGGCGCCCGCCCCGAAGAAATCCAAAAAGGGGCTCGTCATTTTCCTGTCCGCGGCCGCAGCCTTCCTCCTGGGCATCGTCGGAATCGTCATCGCCTTGGGCGGCGCGGGCAAAAAGGACTA
This sequence comes from Bacillota bacterium, assembly GCA_009786275.1. GTDB lineage: Bacteria > Bacillota > Clostridia > Oscillospirales > Acutalibacteraceae > WRMQ01. Next base: position 245 of record WQTL01000475.1, read on the forward strand.
CTACGACCTCGGCAACGACCAGGTGCCTTCGGTCGCGCTGGCGCTGGGCGAGCAACGCAAGATCTCCGGCTCGAAAAGCTCCAACACCAACGGCGTGATCATGAAGGAGTACAAGTACAACGAACCCGACCGCGACCAGGCCGACGAGATGACCCACTACGTGAACTACCTGCGCGGGGAGGGCTTCCAACTGCTCACCGACGTGGATTTCAGCACGAGCGAGGCTTGGTGCGAGCTCGGGCGCGACTCGGCGGATGCAGGGAATCGGGTCTTGGTAAAAATTGCGTATGACCGCGGCGGCTACGTCATTACGCTAACAAAGGAACCCGGCGGGTTTTCACCCATCGATGAAGACCCCGAGGAACCAACGCAGCCCGTCAATCAAACCGGGCCTGTCACCCCCGGCGGCCCCGCCTATGTCGGCATGTGGCGCGGCAAGGAGGTGGACGAGGACGGCGACGCCTTCATATCGCTGATGACCTTCAACAAAGACGGCACGTTCAGCTGGTCCGTGAACTACGTGGAGGTCAGCGAATACGACGGCAAGGCCGGCGGCTCGTTCACCCTGGAGGACGGCGTGCTCTCCATGACCGGTATCACGACGGCGGATGGGCGCAGCCTGGACGACATGACCGCCGAGTGCAGCTTTACCGAAAGCACGATGACCCTCGACGGCACCGAGTACGTCTTCGTGGAGCCCCGCGACAGGCGCAGGGTGTCTGCCAACCCGCTGGAAGATTATCCGTAAGGGAGGAACGCATATGCAGTACAAGATCATCGGCGAGCCCATGCCCGTGGTGGAGTGCACCCTGGCCGCGGGCGAAAGCATGGTCACCGAGCGGGGCTCCATGGCCTGGATGACCCCCAACATGCAGATGACCACCAACGCGGGCGGCGGCCTGGGGAAGATGTTTACGCGCGCCATCAGCGGCGAATCCGTGTTCCAGAACATTTACACCTGCCAGGGCGGCCCGGGCCTGATCGCCTTCGGCTCCAGCTTCGTGGGCTCCATCCGCGCCTACCAGATCGCGCCGGGCCGGGGCGTCGTCGTCCAGAAGGGCGGCTTTTTGGCCAGCGAGCCGGGCGTCCAGCTGTCCATCCACTTCAACCAGAACCTGGGCGTGGGCCTGCTGGGCCGCGAGGGCTTCGTGATGCAGAAGCTCAGCGGGCAGGGCGCCGCGTTCGTGGAGATCGACGGCTACTGCGTGGAATACGCCCTGGCCCCGGGCCAGAGCCTGATCGTCAACCCCGGCAACCTGGCGGTGATGGACGAAAGCGTCAGGATGGAGATGCAGAGCGTCAAGGGCGTGAAGAACGTGCTGTTCGGCGGGGAGAACTGGTTCCAGACGAAGCTGACCGGGCCGGGCACGGTGGTGCTGCAGACCATGACCATCAGCGGCCTGGCGGGCGCGCTCTCGCCGTATATCCCAAAAGGTAACAGCTGAAGATAAGAGCAACAGGATGGGCCCGCTCCGGTTTTTGCGCCGGGTCGGGCTTGTTTCACTTGACTATTCCCGCGTAACATGATAAAATTGTCCTATTCGTATGAGGGGACGGTGCTGCCGGTGAAAAAACGCGATTTAAGGGAGCAAATCTTCGGCGCGGAGGAAAATTCCGCCGCGAGCTTGGACCCGGAGCAGCTTGGGCGCTTCCGGCGCATCGCCGCGCGCATGTACCACGCCCCCCAGCTTTCGGCCAAGGAGATCGGCATCCCGGTTCTGGCGAGGATCGGCAGGCAGATCAGCGACCAGGTGGGCGTCTACAAGAATTACTTTTTCGTCAGCGTCCTGCGCATCGACATGGTCTACGTGGTGCTCATCAACACCCTCATCGGCATCTACGACCTGCTCAACAACCCCCTGATGGGCATTGCCTACGACAGGACCCGCACCCGCTGGGGCAAGGCGCGCCCCTACGCCTTCCTCCTGCCGCTGTTCTACTTCGGCTCCACCACGCTCCTTTACTGCGGCGGCCTGTTCTTTCAAAATAACAACGACACCACCGACCCGCGCAAAATTCTTTTCGTATTCTCCATGCTCTTCATCCAGGAGACGTTCTCCACGATTTTCAACATCCCCAACGACAACTTCCTCACCCTGATGAGCCCCAACCCGAAGGACCGCATGTCCCTGGGCCTGTGGCAGGAGTATTCGAAGCGCTGGAGCGGCGACTTCATCTCCTTCATGATCGTGCCCTTCCTGGACGCGGCGCGCTCGGGGATCGGGAACATCAGCACGGGCACGGTCTTCGCGGCCTTCGGCATGATCTCCCTGTTCACGGGCACGGCGGGCAGCATGGCCATGGCGGCCAAATGCCGCGAGCGCCTCCTGCTGCAGCCCAAGCCCGCCGCCACCACCAAGACCCTGTTCTATATCCTGAAGAACAAATACGCCCTGCGCAATTTCATCGCGGATTTCGTCACCGGCTGGTGGAGCAACGGCGGCTACAGCTGGGACGTCGTCAGCCAGCTGGAGATCTTCGGCGGCTTCGTGCGCTTCACGCCCCTTTCCATGGGCAAGCATATCGCCAGCGTCGTCAGCCTGGCCCTGGTGGAGCCCTTCAAAAAGATGTTCAACGGCAGCTACAAGCGCACCGTGCTCTTTATGCGCACCTGGGACACCCTGGCCAACAGCATCGTGGCGATCCTGGGGCTGTTCCCGAAGGTCATCGGCACCTGGTGGAAGCTGGGCCTGATTTACATGGCGGGGGACTTCCTGAATACCCTCAACGACGCGCCCTCCAGCGTGCTCGAGGGCGAAATCAACCGGGAGATCAGCGACTACACCGAATACATGACCGGCGAGCGGCCCGACGGCACCTTCGGCCTGCTCACGGGGCTGATCTCCAAGGTCACGGAGCCGCTGAAGACGCTCATGGCCATCGCGATGATCAAATGGATCGGTTACGACCCCAACATCGGCAGCAACAAGCGCTGGACACAGGAGCTCGTGCGCGAAAACAGCACGATGTATTCCAAGATATTCCTGGTGTGGAAGTTCGGCAACATCCTGAACTTCTTCGCCAAGCTGGTCCCCCTGGTCATGTTCGACATCGAGGGCAAAAAGAAAGAGGACATGTACATCGCCCTCAACGAGCGCCGCGCCCTGGTGGCCAAGGCCGGCGAGCCCGGGGAAATGGCCGCCATGGTGGAGATGATGGCGCAGACCAATGCTTAATGCTTAATGCTTAATTTAATAACCGAAAGGAAACCGTATGGAAGCTTTCGTCAGGGACCAGATCGTCGCCACCCTCAAGTACGCGCCCTTCCACATCGCCGCCGGGTACCTCAAATCCACCGCCTCCCCCGAGGCGCAGCGCATCCGCCGCAGGCTGGGCGGATTCATCAAAGGTATCTGCCACGCCTCGGAGGACTACGAACAGGTCAAGGGCGCCGGCATCGAATGGCACCGCGCCGATATCCCCTGCCCCTTTGACAAGGACGGCAACCTCCGGGAGAAATACTTGGAGTGGAAGGAAAAGATGCGGCGCTATGTCGAAAACGGCATCCGCATTTTCGCCGTGACGCCCTACCCGCGGGAATACATCAAGGAGGCAGAAGTCGACTGCCGCACGCCCGAGGGCGAAGCCCGCGTCGCCGAGATCGCCAAGTTCCTGGTCCAAGATTTGAAGGGCATCGCGGAGGGCTTCCAGATCACCAACGAGATGGGCATCCCCCACTTCACCAAGCCCCTGACGATGCGGGAGGCCGCGCGCTTCATCGGCGTGCAGCTGGAGGCCATGTACCCCCTGCGGGGCGACGCCGTCATCGGCTACAACTCCGCCGGGCCCCAGGCCGATTTGCACACCCTCCTGCGCCCCTGGCACCAATACTGCGACTACGTGGGCGTCGATATCTACATCGGCTGCTTTATCAGCCCCGGCAGCTGGCTGTGTATGTTCGACGTCATCCTGCGCTACCTCTGGTCCCTGACGGGCAAGCCGATTATCCTGTGCGAGTTCGGGTATATCTCCGGCGGCGCGCCCAAAACCCCGGAGGAAAAGCGCGAGCGGCTGCGGCGCTACGGCGTGGGCAGCGAAAAGGAGGCCCGCGAAAACCTCGAACAGTTCATGGAAAACCTCAAGGCAATCAACCTGAAGATGTGGGAGCGCGTGACGAAAAACGCCTCCGGCAGCTACGCCGACTATCTCTTCAAGTCCGACTATAAGAATCACTTTTACAGCGAGCTCCCCAGGCACACCGTCATCAAAAAATATCCCCACACGCCCCAGGGCCAGGCCGATTTCTACCGGGACATCTTCCCGCGGCTGGCCGGGCTGCCCTTCGTGCTGGGCGCGTTCATCTACCACTGGCCGGACGGCGAAAAGTGCGGCTACTGCGGCCAGCCGGATTGCCCCACGGAGACCCGCTGGGGCCTGGTGGACTTGGACAAGAAGGAGAAGCCCAGCTACTACGCCGTGCGGGACGCCCTGCAAAAAATAAAGTGAGGAGAGTTCCATGGAAGCTTTCGTGAAGGACCAGCTCATCGCCACCGCAAAATACGTGCCCTACAACCTGGCCGCGGGCTATCTCCGCAAGACGGCCTCCCCCGCCGCGGAGGAGTGCCGCCGCAAGCTCAACTGCAATTTCATCAAGGGCATCTGCCACCCCGGCGACAACTATGAGCAGATCAAGGGCGCGGGCATCGAGTGGAACCGCGCGGACATCGCCTTCCCCTTCGATAAGGAGGGCAACATCCGGCAGGAATACCTGGACTGGAAGGAGAAAGTCCGGCGCTACCGGGACAACGGCATCCGCATCATGGCGGTCACGCCCTATCCGCGCACCTTCATCGAATTCGGCATCGACCCCCGCCTGCCCGAAAACGAGGGCCGCGTCCGGGAGATCGCCGTGTTCCTGCTCCATGACCTGCGCGGCATTGCCGAGGCCTACCAGATCACCAACGAGATGGGCCTGCCCCAGTTCATGAAGCCGCTGACGACCAAGGAGGCCGTGCGTTTCATCGGCATCCAGCTGGAGGCCATGCACCCCTTCAAGGGCGACATCCTCCTCGGCTACAATTCCTCCGGGCCGCAGACCGATCTGCACTCCCTCATGCGGCCCTGGCACAAATACTGCGACTACGTGGGCATAGATATCTATATCGGCTGCTTCGTGGCCGCGGGCAACTGGATGTTCGTGTTCGACGCCCTGCTGCGCTACCTCTGGTCCCTGACGGGCAAGCCCGTCATCCTGTGCGAGTTCGGGTATATCTCCGGCGGCGCGCCCAAAACCCCGGAGGAACGGCAGGCCGTGCTGCGGCGCTACGGCGTGGACAGCGAAAAGGAGGCCCGGGAAAAGCTCGATTTCTTCCTGGACAACCTGAAGAACGTCAACGAAACCCTGTACAACCGCGCGGCGAAGCTGGCCTCCGGCAACCCCGCCGACCTGCTGTTCGACACCATGGAGCGCAACCATTTCTACAGCGAAATGCCTCCCGGGGTCGTCATCAAGCAGTATCCGCACAGCCCCGAGGGCCAGGCGGGCTTCTACCGGGACATCTTCCCCCGGCTGGCCAAGCTGCCCTTCGTGCTGGGGGCGTTTATCTACAAATGGCAGGACAACGAAAAATGCGGCTACTGCGGCCAGGCGGACTGCCCCCAGGAGACGCGCTGGGGCCTGGTGGACAGCCGGCAGAACGAAAAACCCAGCTATTACGCCGTGCGGGACGCGCTGGGGAAGATTTTGTAATTTTCAAGTGAGGAAATTTGCCCCGGGGCGCGACAAAGGGATGCGGCAATCCCGCCCCGGACGGAAAAAAGCACGTGGAGGGGGGGAATCGCATTGCGGCAGGAGCGAACCGCCGAGGAGGCCTACGAGGCCTTCTGCGCGGGGGAAGAGGGCGCGTTCGACCGGCTGATGGAGGAATTCCAGCAAAGCCTGGTGTTCTTCCTGCTCGGCTACGTGCGTTCCCCCGAGACGGCGGAGGACCTGGCGGAGGACACCTTCGTGGAGCTGCTGCTGCACAAGGGGCGCTTTCGCGGGCAGAGCTCGTTCAAGACCTACCTGTTCTCCGTGGCGCGCCACAAGGCCATCGACCACCTCCGGCGCGAGAAACGGCGGCCCGCCGTGGCCCTGGACGAAATCGCCGAGCGCGGCGACGACGCCATGGGCCCCGAGGAGCTCTTCCTCGCGGGCGAGCAGGCTGCGGAGATCGCCCGGGCCATCCGGGCCATCCCCAAGGAGTACCAGGAGGTGCTGCGGTTGCTCTACCTGGAACGCCTGAAATACGAGGAGATCGCGCTGCTGATGCGCAAAAACAAAAAGCAAATCGACAATCTCGCGTACCGGGCGCGCCAAGCGCTGAAAAATTCGCTGGGAAGGGAGGCGATCCTACTTGAAAAGCAATGAGGAATTCCGGGCCGGCGTCTACGCCCGGGCGGAAATCGAAAAGCGGCGCCTCGCGCTTCGCCAGAAGAGGCGCAACGCCTCGCTTTCCGTGGCGATGGTGCTGCTGGTGGCGGCCCTGGCCGTGCCCGTCGTGCGCGGCACCCGCATTGTGTCCGACCCCCTCACCGCCCCGGAGACCGGGCAGGAGGTGTTCCGCTCCGCCAACCGGGCGGCACGGCCCTCCCGTATGGTGCTGCTGATGGCCACGGCCTCAGGCGAAACCAAGGCCGTCGTGCTGGAAAACCGGGACCAGCAGAAGGACTTCGTGAGCCAGTACAAGGCCGCGATGCACCTGGGGGACGACGACGACTTGCCCATGACCCCCAAGGAGGAGGACACCGTCCTTACCATCCACTCGCTCGACGAGCTGATTGAATTCCTGGCCGGGTTCCCCGAGGCCGCCGGGAGCGTAGCCCTCGACTACGACGAGGCGTTTTTCCTCGAAAATAACCTTTGCGCCATGCCCATGGATTTATCCGCACAGCCGGGCGCCGAGGAGACCACCGCCGCGCATGAGACGAGCGCTCCCGCGCAAATGACCACCATCCCCGATGGGACGGCCCCCGAGGGGACGACCATCCCCGACGGGGAAAGCGCCGCGGACGCCACCGAAGCCGACACGCAGCCGGCGGAGACGACCGCCGCGGCGGCGCCGCAAAGCCTGCCGGAGGGCACGCTGCTGCGGGGCTCGGGGGTGAAGGTGCTGCTGCTGGTGCCGGTGAACAAGGGGTAAGGGCGAGCAATCAAAAAGTACAGGGACGCGCTGCAAAGGTGCGTCCCTGTTTTTGTGCGTATATTATGTTGACAATATGCGCACACTATGCTATAATGGTAACACAGGACGAAAGGAGTGACAGTCATGGCAAGCGCAAACATCAACATCCGCACGGACGCAGAGGTGAAAAAGGCGGCCCAGGAGCTGTTCTCGCGTCTGGGCATGGATATGACCACCGCGGTGAATATCTTCCTACGCCAAGCGATCAGTAAAAATACCCTGCCGTTGGAAATCACGCCGGTATCGAATGGCAAAGTGCCGACGCTGGGCAGCATGAAGGGCAAGATCTGGATGTCGGACGATTTTGACGCGCCTCTTGAGGACTTCAGGGAGCAGGAATAAGAGTGAGCGGCAGATTACCGCCCCTACAAGATTGTGTGAGACTATTGTTTTTTCTGAAGGAGTTACATCCCCATGCCCTACTACCACGGCAGCCCTGTTGCGGGCATCCAAACCCTCGCGCCGCCGCCGGGCGGGGTGGTTTACCTCACCAACTGCCGGGCCTACGCGCTGTTCTACATCCGCGATTTGGAAGTCAACCACGTCACCTGCGGCGTGCGCAACGGCGTCGTCCTCTATGACGAGCAATTTCCCGGGCAATTGCGGGCGCTGTACGCCGGGCGGGGCGGGTGGCTCTATGCCTGCGAGGGGAATGGGTTCGCCCCCGGCAAGGACCCCTGGATCGTGACGGCCGGCAGCGCGGTCACAGTGGCTTCGGCGGAGCACATCCCCAACGCGTATGAGGCCATCCTGCGGGAGATCGAAGCCGGCGCGGTGCGTGTCGACAGCTATGAGGGCAAGACGGCGGAGCGGCGGCGGGACATTACGGAGATGATGGTGCGGCTGATCCTCCAGGACGGCTATCTCAGCGCGGCGACGCCCAGGGCCCGTTTCTTCGAACGGTCTTTCCCGGAGGCCTGGGCCCTCGCCCAGCAAAACACCCCATGTTAACTTTGGTTGACACATTTCCAGCGCCGGTTGCTTGCGTTTTCCCGCGGCGGGCCGTATCATGGGAGCAGGAGGGATGCCATATGACATTCGGTGAAAAGCTTATGGAACTGCGCAAGGCCGGGGGGCTTTCGCAGGAGGAGCTCGGCTTCCGCCTGGACGTAACCAGGCAGACGGTCTCCAAATGGGAGACCGGCCAGACCACCCCGGAGATGGAGAAGCTCATCGCGCTGTCCGCACTGTTCGGCATCAGCATAGACGCCCTCGTGGGCAACGGCGCGGCGGCGGAGACAGCGCCCCCGGTCATCTACCCCCGCGCGTTCCACTACGAGTACAAGTCGAAGCGCACGCTGTTCGGCCTGCCGCTGCTGCACGTGAACGTCGGCGTGGGGCTGCGCCGGGCCAAGGGCATCGTCGCCGTGGGAACCATCGCGCAGGGCGTCGTCGCCGTAGGAGCCCTATCCGTCGGCGTGGTTTCCCTCGGCGCGCTGTGCGCCGGGCTGCTGGCCTTCGGCGCGGCGGGCATCGGCCTGTTGCTGTCCGTCGGCGGGCTGGCCGTGGGCGCGGCGGCGGCGGGCGGCATCGCCGTGGGACTGCTGGCATTCGGCGGGCTGGCGTTCGGCAACTATGCCGTGGGCGGCCTTGCCTGCGCCGCGCGCATCGCCATGGGCGGCTACGCGCGCGGGCATATCGCCATCGGCGACGCTGCCGGCGGCGGCTTCGCATGGGAGAAGCTCACGCAGCTGACGCGGGCGGACTGGGAGACAATCCGCCGCACCATCCTGCAGGAATACCCGCGCATCCAGGCGTGGCTGCTGCGCATTTTTACAAGGCAATAGCCCATCGGCCGTGAAACACAGCGCGCCCCGCGCATATAATGAGCATGAAAACTCAACTGCGGAGGGCACTTATGTCTCAACATTATTTTCCGGGCGGGAACACCCCGGACGGCTTTTTCAGCTATTTCGGCAACATCCCGTTCCATGGCGAGCGGACCATCTGCCTGAAGGGCGCTTCAGGCTGCGGGAAATCCACCTTCATGCGCAAAACGGCGGCCGCCTTCGAGGCGCGGGGCTTCGCTGTAGAGTATTTCCACTGCTCCAACGACCCCAAAAGCCTGGACGGCGTCTGCGTGCCCGGGGCTTCTCTCTGTATCGTCGATGCCACCGCGCCGCATGTGCAGGACCCGGCCGTCCCCGTGGCGCATGACGAAATCTTCAACATGGCCGCGTTCATCGACCCCAGTACCGTGGCACAGCATAAGGACGAGCTTTCCGGCCTGGCGCGGCAAAAAAAGCAGCATTACGAGGCGGCCTACGGCTACCTGGCGGCGGCCCGGGCGGTATACCAAAACAACAGCCGCCTCTATGCCCGCTTCCTTGACCGGGCAAAGCTCAACGCGGCGGCGCTGGAGGCCCTCTCCCTGCTGGAGGGGAGCAATCAGCCGGGCCGGGCGGGCAGGAGCCGCGGGCTCTTCGCGGAGGCGCTCACCCCGGATGGCTTTGTCCATACCCTGGACAGCCTGACGGACCAGCACATGATCGTTGTCCTGCACGGCGAACCCGGCATGGGCGCGGACGAAGTCCTGGAGCAGCTGCGCCGGGCCGCCAACCTGCGCGGCTTTGATTGCCTGCGCCTCTGCTGCCCGCTGGACCCCGGCAGGCCGGAGCATCTGATCATCCCGGCGCTGGGGCTGGGGTTTTTCACGAAAAGCAGGCTATGGGCCGCCGCGTTCCCCGCCCATGCCCGCGTGATCGATTTCGCTGATTTCCTGGGCGAAGGGATCGAAAAACATCGCGAGGAGATCGCGTACAACGACGCCATGTTCGACGAGCTGTCGGGCCGGGCGGTGCGCACGCTTGCCGCGCAGCGCAAGCTGCACGACCGCGCGGAGGAAATCTATATCGCAGGAATGGATTTCGAGGGGCTGAACCGGGCCTGCGATGAAATCATTGCGCGAGAATTGGCTGCAGCTGCTCCCCCTTGAGCGCGGCCTCCATCGCGGCGGGCAGCAGCGCGGCCCTGGCCACCAGCGAGTTGGGCTTCGCCCCGGAATTATCCTGCCCGAAAGGCACGAAGTAGACGCTCTTGGCGTTCAGCAGCGTACCGATGTTCTTCAGGTTCAGGCCCAGGGCGTCGTTGCTGGCCAGGTGGATCAGCAGGGGCTTGGCGTTTCGCAAATGCCCCTTGGCGGCCATGAGCACGGGGGTATCCGTCACACCCATGGCCAGCTTCGCCAATGTGTTGCCCGTGCAGGGCGCGATGACGAAAATATCCAGCAGGTTGCCCGGGCCCAGGGGCTCCGCCTGGGGGATGGTCGTGACAATCTCGTGCCCGGAAAGGCATTTGGCACGCAGAAGGGTGCTGTCCGGCCCGCAAAAACGGTTGCAGAGCGTCTGCACATGATAGGACAGCACGAAGGTCAGGTCGATCCCGGGGGCGTCTGCCTTGAGCTTCTCCAGGCTGTCGAAGATGTCCGAAAACGTACAAAAAGAGCCCGTCAGTCCGATGCCGGCGCGGGTTTGTTCCAGCCCCATGCCGCTCCCTCCTCCTCCTCCAGGATGATGCGCACCGTCTGCGCGACGCTTTCGCCCGCGGCACGGGGCGCGTATTTGCCCGGCAACCCGGGGCAGAGCTTGGCGCACAGCCCCAGCTCCTTCGCGCAGGCGTAATCCACGCCGCCCGGGGCCGCCGCGATGTCGATGATCACGGCCTCGGGCGCGACGCAGCCGAGCAGCCGGTCCCCCAGCACCTGGGCCGGGACGGTATTGAAAATGTACGGAAAGCGGAACATGTGGCAGGGCAGCAGGGTGAAATCGAGCACCTCGCAGCCGTCGGCGATGGCGGCACAGGCGGCCTCCCAGCGCCGCGCGGCCACCGTGACGCGGGCGTCCAGGCCCTGCAGCTTTTTCGCCAGGGGCTTGGCGCAGCGGCCGTAACCCAGCACCAGGCAGTCGCTCAGGTGTATCGTGCCGCCGCTGAGGGAGATCGCCTCGGCGATGGCCCCCTCCGCCGTGGAGATCGCGTTCAGGACCGTGTAGTCCTCCCGCTCCAGCAGGTCGTGGGCGGGCGCGCCCAGCGCGGCGCAGCGCTCTTTCAGCACAGACGGCAGGTGCCCCGCGATGAGCGTCTGGCCCGCCTGTAGGTACTCGCAAAGCTCTTCGGAAAGCGCTTGGTCCGGC
>WQTL01000476.1 GCA_009786275.1 Bacillota bacterium
GAGAGCGCCGAATAAGCATTTTCCGCGGCGCGCACTGTATAAGCAGGACTCGCCTCCTATTCCGCCGCCGCGCACGCCCGCCGCATCAAAGCCAGCGCGGCGGGCATTTTTGCCTCGTCGAAGATCCCGTGCAGCATCATGTCCCCCCGGAAGCGGTTCTCCGCCAGCAGGCGGACGAACAGCGGAAAATCGACGATGCCCTCGCCCGTGGCGCAGAAGTCGACGCCCTGCGATTCCCGGATGTCCTTGCCGTGGGCGACGACGACGTCGCCGCCGAACAGGGCGAAGGCATGGCGCATGGCGGCCTGCGCGTTGGCGCGCCTGGCCTGCCCGGGATGGAACAGGTTGGCGCAGTCCATCACCATTTTCAGCCGAGGGGAGCTGACCTCCTCCATGGCGCGGCGGGCCTTCTCGGGGGTATCTATGACATTGGCCGCCTCGGTCTCGATGGCCAGCACGATGCCGTACCGCCCGGCGATGGCCGCCAGGGCCCGCATGACCGCTATCATATCGGCCCAGGTCGAAGCTTCGCCGTTTGCGGCGTGGGGCGACCACAGGTAGTCCGGGTTGCGCGTGCCGCTGCACAGGGTGATGATCGGGCAGCCCAGCTGCGCGGCGGCGGCGGCGAGGCCCTCGAAGCGCCTGACGCCCTCGGCCCGGACGGCCGGGTCGGGGTGCGCCGCGTTGAAGGTGCCGTTGACAGCGCCGATGGGCAGGCCGCGGCGCTGCGCCTCGGCGGCCACGAGGCGGACCAGCGCGCCGTCTATGCGCTCGGGTATCTCGATCTGGCCGCTGGGGACAAAACCGGACTCGGCCGCGTCGGCGAAGCTGAACTGCACCGTGTCAAAGCCATAGCCGCTTATCCGGCCAAAGAGCTCCGCCGCCGGCATGGTCCCAAAATCCGTGGTGCATACGCCAATTCTCATGCCATGCCTCCTGTCTTAAGAAAAAGATATCCCTCCGCGAGCGGCAAATCGCGTTATTCGCGGGCCGGCTCCGCTTCCGCCCGCATTTTCGCCGCCAGGGCCCGGCGCTCGATCAGGTCCTTCTCCACGATATCCGGCTCCACGGGGTACTTGTACCAGCAATAGGCGGCGAACGCCAGCGCGGTATCGATGAAGGTGGTCAGGTGCGTGAAGGGGAAGATGGTATTCATGAAGCGCTCCGGCTGCTGCTCCGCCGGGAAGTCGTAGCCCAAAAAGCCCGTCCACTGCGAGATAATGCCGTCGAACAGCCGGCTCGTGTTGCCCGCGATGAGCTTGTTGAAAATCGCGCCCACCGCCATGGTCATGCCCTCGCTGCGGTGGCCGGTTTTCCACTCCACGTAGTCCAGGGCCTTGTTGCCCATCTGGTCGCCCGGCACCCGGTCCACCTTCAGGAACAGGTCGTCGAACATCTCCAGGGCGTACATCAGCAGCAGGCGGGGCGTGCTGTGGTAGTGGTTGCGGACGATGAAATAGATCAGGGCGTTCACGATCGCTTTTTCCGCCTGGCGCACCCGCAGGAACTTCAGGTCCCCGCCGAAAAAGTCGATGATCTGCGGGATGAAGGGCTGGATGAACAGGCCGGGCAGGCCGACGACCGTGAGCTTGACGGAAAACAGCGCCATCCCCCGCAGCTCGAGCTTGCCGATTTTGATGGTCGGATCCAGGAACCGGTAGAAATGGTGCTGGTCGGTGCCGGGGGTGAAAATCTGGATGAAGCTCAGGATGGAGTTGAGGATGAACCACTTGTTATGTTTCACCACGGCGAAGCTCTCCTTGAAGGTGGGCGGCTTGGCGGCCTCCTCGTCGCTCTTGCCCTCGTCCAGCTCGCCCCGGACCTTCAGGGTGTAGTCCACGCGCCGCCGGATGATGGTGGGCAGCCAGTTGCCTAGCACCGTTAGGGGGAAGGAGACCAGGCAGCCGGCGACCACAAGCTGGTACAGCGTAAAGCCCATTTTGGGTTGCAGCGCGAGGATGAACGTCGGTATCGCGCTGAGGGCCTCGCCGAACTGCTTGCCGATGGCGCCGGCGGTGGCCAGTTTATGGCGCTTGGTGTCGTAGGCGGATACGCTCAGGCCCACCCTTTGGTTCGCCACGTCCCTGGCCGTCCAGAGCAGGTCGTTCACCAGGCCGATTACGCCCCAGATGATGACACGCTGCAGCGGCGTCATCCCGAAGCGGAAGGCCTGCAGCACAGACATCAGCGGCGCGTAAACCGCCGCGAAGCGGCAAATCGCCAGGTACGCCTTGAAGGGGATGCGCCCGCGGTGGCGGTCCATGTAGTTGCCGATGAGCGGGTCGTTGGCGAAATCCCAAACGGTGCTGACGACCCCCGAGATGCTCGACCAGACGGGCGGGACCATGCCCTCGCCCATGCCGTTGTACACCCTGCCGATCATCCCGGTGAAGCCGCCGAACAGGCCGCTCAGCGTCGGGGCGACGATCCGGTTGCCGTACTCCCACGGACGGATCTCCTCCTCGGGCAGGTGCTCGCTTTTCAGCCATTGCACCGGGTGGCGGACCGCTTCGCGGATTTTCGCCCTGGTCTCCTCGGACATTCTGGCCATGGTTCAGCTCCTTTCTTCATGCAAACAGCTCTTCAGGCAAACAGCGGCAGCACGGCGTTAATAACAGCCATGGACAGATAGACGCCCGGCATCATCAGCCGCAGGGCGAACAGGGGCAGAATCATGTCCCTGCCGCTTTCGGCCGCCGCGGGCTCCGTGGCCGTGCCGCGGCCCGATTCCGCCAGAACCCGCAGATAGGCCTTCGCGATGGCCGCGTGCCCCTTCGCGTTGGGATGTATGTGGTCCTGGGCGATCATTTTTTCTTCCGCCTTCACTGCGGCGCCCGCGTCCACAATCTTGAAGCTGCCCGGGTGCTCCTTCAGATAGCGCGCAAAACCGGCGTTGAGCTTATCCGTGCCGGCCTGGTACACTTGTTTTTTATAGGTCGACTCCGGGTTATAGAGCGTCTGCACCAGCAGCAGAGCCTTCGGGTTGATCGCCTTGATTTTCGCGATAATTTCGGCGAAATTCCCGTAAATGGATTCGATGATCCCGTCCATGTGGGTGTAGTCGCCGCGCGTCCACGCGTCGAACAGCATCTTGTACATGTCGCCCAGCAAAAAGTCGTTGCCGCCGATGGAGACGCTGAGGATGTCCGCCCCGGCCACGTCGGCAATAACCTTCTTGTCGTCCAGACGCGCGAGGAGATCCCCCGTGCGGTGGCCGGGCACCCCGTGGTTGATGAATTCGTAGCCGTTGGTGTGCGCGATGATCGCGCCGTAGCAGGCCTTGTCGGCGTTTTTCAGCCCGGTGCCCGCCGCGATGGAATCGCCCAAAGCGACATAGACGGGCGTTTTCTTCGCGGCAGCGGCAAGCCCTCCCGTGCCGAGCAAAAGCGCCGCGGCAAGCGCCAGCGCCGCGGCTTTCATCGTTCGTTTCATGTCTTATCCCTTCCCTTGTCGTCATCTTGCCAATAGTATATCACTTCCGGGCGCGCTTGTAAAGCCGTGTTTCCCCCTTTTCCGAATGATTACCCCGAACAACGCGCCCGACGCGGCGGGTAGCAGACGGAACACGTAAACCGATGGATCAAGCGCTTTAAAATGTTCCAGTATCGCTATGGCAATAAGCAGCGCAGGCACCTGCTTGGCTTTTCTCTTGTCTGCGGGCTTTTTAACTTCGAATTGTGGTTTTAGAACAGGTCTATTAGAACAGAAAATCTATCTTGCCTATCCTGACGCGCCATGATATAATAGACGCGCCAGACAAATCAGAGATGAATGTCACGTCTATGAAGGAGCATTCCGTATGAACCGCCTGAAAAAATGCGTCAGTATATTGATCGCCGCGTCGCTGTCCCTTGCGGCATTCCTTACCCATGCCGGCGCGGAAAGCGAGAGGGTTTCCGTCAAGGACATGGAAATCAAGCGGACGGTCCGCGTGCGGGATTACGGCGCGGTCCCCGATACCGGCGCGCCCCAGGGGGAGGCAATCCTTGCCGCCCTGAAGGACGCCGCCGGGATGGGCGAGGGCACCCGCGTCGTATTCGAGCCGGGGGTGTACCACGTGGACGCCACCGGGGCCGTTCAAAGGTTCAATTACCATTTGGCCGTAACAGTCGCCAGGGGGCTTGTGATCGACGGGAACGGCGCGACGCTGCTGTTTGAGGACTGCTTCGCCGGGGCTTTCTACTTCAACGGCTGCGACGGAATATCCGTGGTCAACATGACCATCGACTATCAAACAATGCCCTGGAGCCAAGGCGAGGTCGTTTCGGTCAATCCGTCGGACGCAAGCTTCGTGTACAGGGTAAACGAGGACGCGAGCGACCTTCTTGCCGACCCGAGGATGGCAGCGGCCATGGGGTCCGACAACCCGTGGAGCCGGGTATTCGGGCTGGTGATGGATAGGGACAACCCCGTCCTTCTCAAGAAAAGCGCGGAGGATCATTTCTATATTTCCGGCTATGAAAAGCTCGGCGACAGGCTCTACAGGGTCCGGGCGCTCGAGCCGCGCTGCATCAACCCGAGTTTCATCGGCGCGGGCGACAAGGTGGTGCTGAACAACCGGGGCGGCGACAAGAGCGCCATTGCCGTATACGAAACAGACAATGTATATATTCGGGATGTGACGGTGTACGCTTCCCCCAGCGCGGGCATCATCGGCGGGTATGGCAAGGGGGAGCTCGTCGTGGATCATTTCAGGCTGATGCGGCTCCCGGGCAGCGGCAGGTGGATTTCCAGCAACTCCGACGGCATCCATTACCAGGGCTTCGGGGGCAAGGCCACGGTTGAGAACTGTGTTTTCGAGGGCATGAGCGACGACGGCATCAACTTCTACCAGATTCCTGTCACCGTCGACGAGGTCGTCAGCAAGAGCGAGCTCAAAATTTCCCACGCGTCAAGGCTGCCGAAAGCCGGCGAGACGATAACGCTGTTCAACCCCGTCCAAGGGCTCGCGCTCGGGCGCGCCCAGGTCGTTTCCTCCTCCGCGGCCGCTGCCGGCGGGAGCGGCGTGACCATCAGACTGGACAGGGAAATCCAGGGCGTCGCCGCCGGCGAGCCGAGCGAATCGACCATCATTTATATTGACGCGATGGCGTTCAACGGCAGCGTCATACGCAACAACATATTCAGGGAATACCGCGGCAAGGGGATCATCCCCCGCACCGGCGGCACGACCATCGAGGGCAACCAGTTTATACGGATTTCGTCGTATCCGCTGGACATACAAAATTACGGATATCAGGAGGGCCTGTTCGCCAGCGGCATGACGATTCGGAACAACAGCGCGGACGGCTGCGCGTATATGGAAAAGTTCAGGTTCGAAAGCAACGGCGCGCAGTTTATGATCCGGGTGACGACATCCGACAACAGCCAGTCCAAAACGACCGGGCACACGAATATCCTCATCGAGGGAAACACAATCGTCAACAGCACCAGCCGCTACGCCATATACGCGGCGAACACGGACGGGCTGACCATCCGGGGCAACACGATCAAAACCGCAAAGAGCGCCAGCTGGCTCTTCAGCAAAAATCGCTGGGGGGAAATACAGTTCCTACCGCTGCCCGGCGCCATCCGGGTGGAGCGTTCAAAAAACGTGTCGATCCAAGGCAACACCATCGAGGAGGCCCGCTGGAACGCGTTCCGGTTTATCACCAGGGATATTGCGTCGGGCTGTATAAATATGCGTGAAAACCGCGTCACATGGAATTGGCTGCGTTGGCCCAAACAAAGCTGAATTCGCACCGCCTAAAATGTCATGGTATTTGATAGCGCATATACGTGATCCTCAAGCTGCGGCTCAGCGCCGGACGGGTTGTCGAAGCCCCATTTCGCGTCGCTGCCATAAAGCAGCACATACCCACGCTCCGTCAGAATCTCCTTTGCCGCCGCATCATAGAGGGAGGATGATCTACTTGAAAGGCAAAACAAAAGCGCCGGCGCAGGCCCCGCAGAACGAATCCGCACAGGGGCTGAAGCTGGACAAAAAAACGCTCATCACGATGGGCGTGCTGCTGCTTGGCATCGTTGTGTTCGCGGGCGCGCTGACGCAGCTTGTCCCGCGGGGGGAATACCAAACGGACGCCGTCGGGAACATCATCCCGGATAGCTACACGCGGCTGGAGGGCGCAAAGCTGCCCCTCTGGAAAATCCTCGCTTCGCCCGTCCTGATTTTCACGGAGGGGGCCGCCACCACCGGCGTGGCGATCATTTTATTCATCGTCCTGATTGGCGGCACCTTTTTGATTTTGGACAAGAGCGGCGTACTCAAATACATCCTGACCGCCGTCGTCTCGAAGTTCAAGGCGCGGAAATACATCCTGCTTTCCCTTGTCGTGTTCATCTTTATGCTGCTGGCCGCCGTGGTCGGCATCATGGAGGAGAGCCTGACACTGGTCCCCCTCGCGGTGGCGATCTCCCTGGCGCTGGGCTGGGATTCCCTGGTGGGCATCGCCATGTCCCTCATCGCGGTCGCGTTCGGCTACAGCGCCGCGCTGTTCAATCCGTTCAACGTGATCCTCGTGCAGGAGCTGGCGGGGCTGCCGATCTTTTCGGGGCTCTGGTACCGCCTGATCGTTTTCGTGCTGGTCTATCTCGTGTTCATCGCTTTTTTGATCCCCTACGCGAAAAAGATAGAGAAGCGCCCGGAAAAATCGATTGTCTATGAGAGCGACAAGGCCGTGCGCGAAAAATACGCGGGCGATGCGGACATGGCGCTGCTGGAGGACAAAAATCTGCGCAAAGCGGCCATGACCTTTGTCGGCTGCGTCCTAGGCGTATTCGCGGCGGTGGCCGTCAGCTTCGCGTTGCAGGGCAGGGTGCCCGAATCCCTCGCGGGGTTCATCGGCTACCTGCCAACCATCGCCATGGCACTGCTGTTTACCATCGGCGGACTGCTCGCGGGGCGTATCACCGGGCTGCGGGGCAAAAAGCTGCTCGCCGCGTTCGGGCAGGGGGTGAAGGCCATCGCCCCCGCGATACCGCTGCTCCTGCTGGTAATCTGCGTCACCTTCGTCCTCAGCGAAGGAAAAATCATCCACACGATCCTGTATTGGGTCTATGAGCTGATGAAGGGCCTCACCCCCGCCGCCTCCCTGCTCGTGCTGTTCCTGTTCGTGATGGTGTTGGAATTTTTCATCGCCAGCGGCAGCGCGAAGGCGTTTTTGATCATGCCCATCGTCCTGCCGCTGGCGCAGATGGTCGGGCTTTCCGGCCAGAACGTCGTGCTCGCGTTTATGCTCAGCGACGGCTTCTGCAATATCGTTTACCCCACCAGCAGCCTCATGATCCTCGCCATCGGCATGGTGGGCATTTCCTACGGCAGGTACATGAAATGGTTCTGGAAGCTGTTCCTGGCGCAAATGGCACTTTCCGTCGCGGCGATGCTGGTCGCGGCCGCGATTGGGTACAGCTAAGACGAAAGGATCATAAGAGGTGGGGGAATTTTCAATTAGAATATCCGCCTGAAACAGGGGAATCAGGCGTTAGAAAATGCAGCCGCTGGTTGACAGAATGGAAAAATAGCCATAAAGACTCTCGGAGCCCTTATGACTATTTGGACTGGTGGAGCTACCTGACCTCGACTATAAACAGATGGACAGGCTGATTGCCCACAAGCGCCGCGCCAAAACGCCCTCGCATGGTGCAATTATACCTCATAAATCCAAATCTGTCAAGTCGGCGGCAAGCTATATTTCCGAAGAGGGCGAAATTTTTGCAAAACAAATACGCCAGGCCCAAAAGCACCTCAGCGATGAGGAAATCGTCCAGATCATTGCCGCTTACCAAGGAGGGAAGAGCGCGAA
The DNA here is from genome assembly GCA_009786275.1 of Bacillota bacterium. Classification (GTDB taxonomy): domain Bacteria; phylum Bacillota; class Clostridia; order Oscillospirales; family Acutalibacteraceae; genus WRMQ01. Next base: position 7,803 of record WQTL01000476.1, read on the forward strand.
CGTGCTTGCCCGCGAGTATGGCTGCAACAGAAAAGCAATCTGCGACCACCTGAAAAAACATGGCGTAACAGTAAGCCGCAGCAAGATCAGTTCCGAGGAAACAGTTCGTCAAATCATCGCGCTTTACGAAAGTGGCAAGCTGATTTCGGAGATAGCGAAGCAATACAGTGTGAGCGAGTCTGCCATCAATCGGCTCCTGCACGGGAATGGGGTTGAGGTTCGCAACCGCTGGGACTATGAGAGGCGATAACACTCTCTACGAGAAGATAACCAGCTTGATCTGATCCAGCTTTTCCTTCGAACTGGTAATGCCTGCCTTCGCTTGCACATACAGCGCAAAAACCAGTTGCTGCAGATCTTCGGCAGTCAGCGCTTCGCTGCCGGCTGGCAATTGCGGAACCGGATCTGGCTGCAGTGCAGGTATTTCCGCTGGAACTTCTTCCTCTGCGGCAACTTCCGCCTGTGCATCTTCTGCCAACACTTCTTCCACCTCGGGCTTTTCGCGCCGGGTATACTTGCGCTTTGCAGGCTTTGCTTCGGGCAGTTCAAGTTCCGCAACGAATTTCTGATATCCACATTGGAGCAGCAACTCTCGGATGAGCGAATCTGTGCATTCGCCGGGCTCGTCCGCCTCGCCGGTGAGGTAGTAGGGGCTGATGCCCAGGGTCTGCGCAAAAGCAATCGCCAGCTTGATCGAAACACCGCCGTCGTTATAGACTTTGTAAACGGACTGCGATGAAACCCCGGCAAGCTCTTTGATCGCGTCGCGCTGCACCAGCTTCAGGCCCTTCCATATCTCCTTGGCCCTCTGGGCAGTCTTTTCGGCATCCTTTGAGATGTTTGTCCTTTTCAGCGATTGCACCTGAGCGGCTGTGATAGGCATCATTCTTTTCCCCGTTTCGTTCATTTGTTGGATATATTTATTATACCAAAGCATAAGACAATATGCAAGGGAAATTTGTTGTTAGCGTAGACTTTTCAGGCTTTTTATGTTACAATAGGCATGGGACGACTAGATTGCGAAAATTCTTGACAAACACGAAAATCCATGCTATGATTTAACTATAGGATGAAGGCAGCGCCAACGGGGCGTTGTCTTTTTTTGCGCAAATTTTAGGGATGATGAAAGGATGGAGCATGAACATACTGCTTTTGGAACCCACCTACACCGCAAAGTTTCCACCATTGGGCCTGATGAAAATCGCCAGCTACCACAAGCACTGCCGGGGCGATTTCGTCTGGTTCTCGAAGGGACAGCCGCCTGCGCAAGTTTCAGAGGCCGTTCGAGCCAAGCTGCAGAAATCGAAGTATTACAGCAACCACTATGACATCGGTCAGCTATGTGAGCAAACGAACGCCGCCCTGGAGCAGAGTGACTGGGATCGCATCTACATCACGACCCTGTTCACCTACGAATGGCAAAGAACCATTGACATGATCAAGTTCGCGAAAACCCTTGTACCGCCTGAGCGCATTTATGTCGGCGGTGTGCTGGCTACGCTTATGCCGGAGGAACTTGAAGCCGCCACGGGAATTAAGCCGATGATGGGCCTGCTTCGCAGCTCGCGCGACCTGGGCATTGATGATGATGTGGACATTGATTTACTTACGCCAGATTACAGCATCCTTGATAACACAGAGCAGGAATATTTTTGCCACGACGCCTATTTCGCCAACTTCACGAAGGGCTGCGGCATGAAGTGCAGCTTCTGTGCTGTGCAGCGGCTGGAACCCGAATATGAATGCTATCGCCCCCTCGCGGCACAGATTGCGGAGATCGACGCGCTGTACGGCCCGCGCAAAAACCTGATGCTGCTGGATAATAACGTGCTGCTCTCTAAGCTCTTTGACCAGATCGTCGAGGAAATCATTGCGCTGGGCTTTGGCCGCGGCGCGACTTTCATCAATCCCGAAACCGGCAAGCCCAATCAGCGTTTCGTGGATTTCAATTCTGGCCTGGACGCTAATCTGCTCACACCGCACAAGGCCGCGCAGTTGGCGCGGTTGGCCATCAACCCTGCGCGGATCGCCTTTGACCACATCGATGACCGGGAGAAATATCTGCGGGCCGCTGCCATGATTGAGCAAGCCGGGATCGACGAAATCTCGAACTATCTGCTGTACAACACGCCGAATTTCAGCGGCAAGGGCACACCCCGCCGTGCGGATTTACCGGAGGATATTTACGAGCGGATGCGGATCAATATTGAGTTCGTGGAGCAGGCCAACGAGGCTCGTGAGCAGGCAGGGCGGCCACCGTTGCGGTTGTACTCCTACCCCATGGGCTTTGTGCCATTGGATGGCAAAGACCGTAGCTACATCGGCGAGAACTGGTGCCCTAAAACAAAGCTGGGCCTACGGCGAATGCTGCACCTGACCAAGGGCGTGGCGTATGCCCGCCGCCCAATCTTTGAAGCCGTGTTTGGTGCCAGCGTGGACGTTTTTCTGGCCAGGTTGTGGATGCCCGCGCATTACATTGAACAGTGCATGGCGAGCAAGGCGGCGCAGTCCTCCGAAAACACCCGCCACAAAGACCCCGCCAGGCATCGCACGTGGGGGCGGGTATATAACGAATGGCAGCGTCTGTTTGGCCTGTTGAGCCAATCCGAAAAAAACCACTTTTATGGACTGGTCAGCGATGGAAAATTCACGTTGGAGCGCTTCTGCGACATTAAGCAGGGCAATCTTCGCAAGCTGTATCTGCACTATTTTTCTTCGACTGGATTGGTTTCATTTTTGGAGCAGCTGCGCAGCGCAGCGCCGTCGTTGTATCTTGATGCTATTGAGTATCTACGCGGTGAGGGGCGTGCGGCGATGGAAGCCAATGAGCTTTTGCTGTCGAAGTTGAAATCCGGTCCTGCGCAGACCGCCAAGCTGCGGCGCATGGTGGATGTTTACGTGGTGCGCAAGGCATACCGGCCCAGCCATCGCCGAGCAATTATTGCGGAATCCATGGCGGCATGAGAAAAAGAACCCGCTCACGCAGCGGGTTCTTCATTTGCTTAGGCGTAAATGATTGTGTTGCCGTTCTTCTTGGCCATGCTGATGGTCTGCCGGGTGCCGCTATTGGGGCGGTTGATGTGATCTTGCACCGCGAGGAGGTATTTTGCGTGCTCAATCATGTACTGATTTCGCACTTTGTAGCAACCATCATAAAAATGCTCGCTTAGGGTCTGTACATCGCTGCAACCACCCAAAATTGTCTGGTAACGTTCTTTTTGTTCTGCTGACCATTTTTCGTCTTGGTCTCTGAAAGGCACGATGGCGATCAGCTCAATGGGGCGGCCCTGCTCTATCAAATCCAATACAATCAAAGCGCACCATGCGTCAACGCCATTTGCGGCCCCAGTTAAAAACCGTGTGAAGCCATTATCGCACAATCTCTCTATTTCACGCCGCAGCGCGGCTTTTAGCGCGACGCATTCCGGGTGATCCTCGTTTTCACCGAAGGGAAATCGGTGCGGGCGTGGCCCGGTAAACGCGGCGGTTGTCTCAAGCAAGCCTTCTTGTTCCGTCATCATCTTCTCCAAATCACCATTTAATCTTAAATGAACCTATATCTAAGTATGTGTTAGCTCTATCTCCTCAAGATCCTCAATAGGCCTGCCCGCTGCCACCATTTCCCGCAGACGTAGCCCAGCCAAAGATATAGCCACCATCAACGCTCCGGTAATGATCAAAAGTATTTCTACGCTGACTGATACTAATCCCTCTCTAAAACGCTTGCAATATTGAGCAAGAAATGATATAATAGCAGAGGGTGATAAAGATGCCGAAACGCTATCGTATCA
>WQTL01000477.1 GCA_009786275.1 Bacillota bacterium
GGTCGGCGCGATGCGGATGTTCCTGTCCAGCGGGTCGCGGCCGTAGGGGAAGGGCGCGCCGGCGGGGGTGAGCGCCACGCCCGCCTCCTTGCACAGCTGCGCCGTGCGCTTCGCGCAGCCCTCGGGCAGGTCCAGGCTGATGAAATAGCCGCCGCGCGGCACGGTCCACGCGGCGATATCGGGGATCTCGCGCGCGAGGATCGCCAGCACGGCCTCGAACTTGGGGCGCAGAATTTGCGCGTGCTTTTGCATATGGGCTTTGACGCCTTCGAAATCTTTGAAATACCGGACATGCCGCAGCTGGTTGAGCTTATCCGGGCCGATGGTCTGCATGGACACGCGCTTCATGATCTGTTTCAGGTTCGCCGGGGAGGCCGCCAAGCAGCTGATCCCCGCGCCTGGGAAAGTGATCTTGGAGAAGGAGGCCGCCTCGATGAACCTGTCCTGCGCGCCGAACTCCTTCGCGGCCTCGAATACGTTCAGGAGCGGGTCGGTGCCGCCGTACAGGTCGTGCACGAAGTAGGCGTTGTCCCAGATGACGCGGAAGTCGGCGGCGGCGGTGCGCATGGAGGCGAAGCGGCGCACGACGGCGTCGCTGTAGGTCTTGCCCTCGGGGTTGGAATATTTCGGCACGCAGATGAGGCCCTTCACGGCGGGGTCCCGCGCCAGGGCCTCCGCCTGGTCCATGTCGGGGCCGTCGGCGCGCATGTCGACGTTGAGCATCTCGATGCCCAGCAGCTCCAGGATGGAGAAATGCCTGTCGTAGCCCGGGGCGGGGCATAAAAATTTGATTTTGCCCTGCTGTGACCAGGGCGTGCCCTCCGGCCCCAGCAGCATGCACTGGGCCAGGTAATCGAACATGAGGTTGAGGCTCGCGTTGCCGCCGGCGAGCACCCAGTCCGGGGGCACCTCCAGCATCTCCGCGAACAGCCGCCGCGCCTCGGGCAGGCCCTCCGGCAGGCCGTAATTGCGGCAGTCGAAGCCCGCTTCGCTCTTCGCGGGCGTGACCCAGCGCGCGTCCAGCAGGGCGTCCGAAAGCGCCAGCTGGTCCGCGCCGGGCTTGCCCCGGGACATATCGAGCTTGAGCCGCTTCGCCTGCGCCAGGCGATAGTCTTCCTGTAACTGGGAAATGGTTTTCAATCGGGTTCCTCCATATTCTTGCGCTTTTACTCAAGTATATATATTATCAAATTTCTCCGCGCTTTGCAAGTGGTTTTGCCGCATTCGACCAGAAGAATTTTTTCCTTTGCGCCGCCGTAAAACCAAAATGTTCCAGTTCCGCGTCCAAACAGGCCAGGCGCTCTATCCCCGCCAGGGAGGGGTGGATGCCGCAGCCGTCGAAATCGCTGCCCAGGGCCGCGCGGTCCTCCCCGCCAAGCGCGATGAGGTGCGCCAGGTGCTTCGCGACGTCCTCCGCCGTGCCCGCGCCGCCGAGGAACTCCGTATACAGGTTGAGCCCCACCAGCCCGCCGCGGCTGAATATCGCGCGCAATTGTTCATCGCTTAGATTCCTGCGATGCGGCTGCGCTTCGGAACAATTCGAATGCGTGGCCCAGAAGGGCTTTGCCTGCCTCGCGGCTTCTTCAGCGACATCCCAAAAGCCGGCCTCGTTCAGGTGCGAGACGTCGGGGATCATCCCCAGTTCGAACATGCGGCGCAGGGCGGCTTTGCCGAAATCCGTCAGGCCGGGGGCGTCTTGGCAGCGCGCCCCATAGCCAAGCTCGTTCGCGCCGTTCCAGGTCAGGGTGAGGATACGCACGCCGCGCTTGTAAAATACATCCAGGTTAGCTAAATCGCCGGCCAGGGCGTTGCCGTTTTCGATGGCAAGGACGGGCGCGCAGGCCTGTTCGATCTCCGCGCGCTGCGTATCGTAGAAATCCAGGGCTTGGTGGGCATAGGCCGTGGCCGCCTCCCCCTGCAGGGTATCCGGCACGAACACGGCGAACACCTGCCCCCATCGCTCCAATGCCCTGCCGCGCTCCAGCGAAAGATGGCCGGAGGCGCGGGCGATGGGCTCGTTGCTGCGCAGGCAGCGGGTGAGTGTGTCGCAGTGGAGGTCGAAAATGCGCATGGCGGCGGTTCCTTTTATCTTGCTTTTTTCGCGGGGATGGGGTATAATAGATATATATTGGCTTGTTATTATATTCCTTTCGATTGGAACATCATGAAAGAGCTGACAATCCCCCCGAAGCTTGAAAAAATCACGGGCAGCGTGCTGGGCCTCTTCCCCCTGGCGCTGGCCGCGCTGGTGATGGAGCCGCGCGGCTGCGCCATGGCGGCCTGCCTGGCGGCGCTGTGGCTGCCCATGGAGCTGGCCGGGCTGCGCGTGTCGGGCATTGTGCTGATTTTGATACAGGACATCGCCCTGCGGCACGGCGGCGCCCCCGCGATCATCGCGGCGCTGCTGTGCGCGGGCTTGCTGGGCCCGGGGCTGCTGCTCTATGCCCGGCGTGAAAAAAGCGAAAAAATACGCCTCCTGGGCGAGAAATTGAAAGCTCCCCGGGCGTTTTACCCGGGGCTGGCGCTGGGCGCGGCGCTGATGATGGCCCTCTACCAGTGCAGCGGCTACTTCGCCGTGGGGGCGCATGGCGCGGGCATGCTCGAGCTGCTGCGCAGCTACCGCGGCCTGGGGTTCCACCCCAACTGGCGCACGGTGCTGTTCTCCACCGTCATGCTGGTGATCCTCATCACCTGGCCGCGCAAGTTCAAACGGCTTTCCCGCGTATTGCCGGCGGCCTTCGTGGGCCTCGCGGCGGCGGCGGCCCTGAACTTCCTGCTCAACCCCGACCCGGCGCGCAGCACCGTGTTGGAGTTCCCCGCGGCCTGGCTACCTTTCTTCGGGCGCGTGCCGATTTCGGCGCTCTCGATGGTGCTGATTTTCGCCGCCTGGGAGGAGGTCCCCTGGAAGCGCGTGCGTGAATGCTTCCGCTCGCCCGCGCGGGGGGCGGTGCCTCTGGCGCTGATTGCCGCGGCGATGTTCAGCTTCGATCTGCTGTGGGTGCTGGCGGGCATGGCGGCAGTGTGGGGCGGGGTATGCCTCATAAAGAAAAGCTTCCCGCCTAAGCCCCCAAGCTCCTTTGAAGGAGCTCCCGCCTCGGGCGGGTGAGGATGTCCCCCCAAAAAAAGCAGTGCCCGCTCTTTGTCAGCCGGGCACTGCTTTTCTGAGAGCCATGCGCGACATGGCTTTGTTACGCCGGGTTCGGGGCGGCGACGGGGCACACGCCCGCGCAGGCGCCGCAGTCGATGCAGGTGTCGGCGTCGATGATGTACAGGTCGTCGCCGGCGTGGATGGCCTCCACGGGGCACTCCGCCTCGCACGCGCCGCAGGAAATACAGTCGCTGTTGATCGCATACGCCATGGGTCATTCCTCCTTTTATTGAGTCAAGCGAACCATAGGGATTATATCACATCGCGCGGGAAAATGCAAGGCCCGGACAGGTCCCCCAAAAAAATTTTTAAAAAGGGGTTGACAGGCGAAAGAAAGGGTGGTATACTCTAGTTAGTAAGTAATGCTTACTAACTGACATGAGGAGGTGCGTTAATTATCAACCGGTTTCCGATTCCGCAAGAAGATTCCCCTGTTACCGGCCGTTCCGCCATCCGCGCGATCAATCAGCATGTAATCCTCGACAGGATTTATCAAAGCAATGGGATTTCAAAAGCGCGGTTGGCAAAAGAGCTCGGGATCAGCAAGCCTGCCGTTTCCAGCAATGTGGCGCATTTGCTTTCGTCCGGCTTGGTCCTGGAAAAGGGGGAGGGGGAAGCTTCCGCAAGCGGGGGAAGAAAGCCTGTCATGCTATATTTCAATGAGCAATACAGTTACGTGGGCGTGCTGGATTTATCCGATCAAGCCCCGGTATGTACGGTTTGCGATTTGAAATACCGGATCATCGGGCTGGAAAAAATATGCATGGATCCTTCGCCGGAAACATGGAGGCAGCGCGTCAAGCAGGCTTTTCTGAAAATTTTTTCCGACGCGGACATCCCCGCCGAAAAATTAGGCGTCGTGATCATCTCGCAGCCGGGTATCAGCCGTGACGGCCTGGAAACAAGCTATCTCCCCCCCCTCCATCACGCGAAGGCGGACGCGGAGCTCAGGCCATTTTTGCAGCGGGAGCTCGCCGTCCCTGTCGTCATCAAAAACAACGTCAATTTGGCCGCCGTGGGCGAGGTTCATTTCGGCACCGGCGAACGTCTCGAGAATCTCGTCTATATCAGCTGCGGAACCGCTTTGAGCGCCGGGATGATCATACAGGGCAGGCTGTATGAGGGAAGCCATTGCGCGGCGGGCGAAATTGGATTTTTGCTCCGCTATGACGGCAGGCACGCGGAGAAAGGCGTTACCGCGGACGCGCTGACCGAACTGGCGCAAAAGCTATACGCCGAAAACGGAAAAACCGAAGCGTTGTCCTTTCCCCTGATCGTGGAACGTCTGAACAGCGGGGACCCGCTGATAGAACAGGCTGTGTATGAAACAGGAAACGAGTTGGGCAGAATCATTCAAAACTGCTGCGTGTTACTGGATATTTCAACCGTTATTTTCGGCGGGGACTATTTGGCGCTCGGCCCGGTGTTATTCAAGGGGATGCGCGATTTCGTTGAAAGGACGACGATCTCCCGCCACGAATTGATCCCCAGCTCGCTGAAAGATACGGCAAGTCTCTACGGCGGCTTTGTGGTGGGAAAAGAAACCATCTTATCTGTCCTGATGGACAATAAAATTTAAAGGAGGCAAATCCAATGTTGAAAGTCATGTTCGTATGCTGCGCGGGGATGTCAACGAGCTTGCTTGTTGAAAAGGTCAACCGGGCGGCCGGGAAAGGGGGTGTGGACGTGGATGTCTTTGCCATGGGGGAGACCGAGGCCAGAAAGAATCTGTCGCAGGCGGACATCCTGCTGCTCGGCCCCCAGGTGAGATATCTGGAAAGCAGTTTCAAAAAAAGCATAGGGGATTCCAAACCGAAGCTTGGCGTAGTCGACATGATCGCCTACGGGCGCATGGACGGGGAAAAAGTGCTTGCGCAGATCATGGAAATGGCAGAACAAACTTGAACAGAGCAAAACGTGAAAAAGGAGTTGAATGATTATGAAAAAAAAGCACCTGTTTTCTTCCTTCGTGGACAAGTTTTCCGCGGCCGCCGGCGCGATTGGCCGCCAGCGCCATCTGGGCGCGATACGGGATGGCTTTGTCACCATCATGCCGCTGATGGTCGCGGGTTCCCTGGTCACGCTGATCAACAATTTCCCCATCGGTTCGGGGCAGGGCGAGGGCAAAACACGCCTGGCCGACCTGCTGAGCGAAATCGGCGCGCTGAAATGGCTTGCCGAGCTCAACGGCAACGTCTGGTGGGGCACCTTCGGATTGCTGTCCATCTTCGCGATTGCGGCCATCGCTTACCATTTGGCCAAATCCTATGACAGCGGCAGCCCCATTTCCGCCGCCGTTGTCTCTCTGTCGGCCTACCTGTGCATCGTTCCCCAGATGTCGGGCGAAAGCTGGGGGGTATTGCACTGGGGCTACCTGAACGCGACGTCGCTGTTCGCGGGAATCATCATCGCGCTGGTCAGCACAGAACTGTTTTCCCGCCTCTCCAAATCCGGCAAGCTGAAGATCAAAATGCCGTCGGGCGTCCCCCCGGCTGTCGGAAAATCCTTCGCGGCGCTTTTGCCCTCGCTGCTGACCTTGATCCTGGTGGTTGGCTGCGCGTCGGTCATCAACGTCTACACCAAAGCGAATCTATTGGACCGCATGAAGGACATCATCGTTTCGCCTCTCAGGGAGGCCTCCGGGTCCTTTGGCTTCGGGCTTGTGGTGGTTCTGCTGACCCATGTGTTCTGGATCTTCGGAATCCACGGCGCCAATATGTTTGAGGGGATTTTGCAGACCTTCAACGTGGACGCCGTCGCGAACAACCTTGCCGCCGGCGGCTCCGGCACGGGCATATTGATTTTCAACAAATCCTTTGCCGACGCCTTCATCTACATGGGCGGCGCGGGCGTCTGCCTCGGGTTGGTCATTGCCCTGATCCTGGCGGGAAAATCCAAGCAAAACCGTATGGCGGGACGTTTGGGCGCGGCGCCCGCGCTGTTTAACATCAACGAGCCGATTCTGTTCGGGCTGCCTGTCGTCCTCAATCCGGTCTTCGCGGTCCCGTTTATTCTCGCCCCCGTCGTCAACCTGGGCGTCGCCTATGCCGCCACGGCCGTCGGGTTCCTTCCCGCCGTGCAATATGTCATCCCCTGGACCATGCCGCCGATCGTATCCGGCCTTCTGGCGACAGGCTGGGCGTGGCAGGCGCCTGTCATCCAAATCGTCAACCTGGCGCTTTCGGTGCTGATTTACCTGCCGTTTGTAAAAGCGGCGGACAAAATCGAGGAAAAAAGGGAATTGGCGAAAATAACTGAAGGCGCAGGGGAGGGGTGAACACATCATGATGAGCGCGGAAATGGAACTGGTGATCATGAACCTGATTGTGGACGCGGGCAGCGCCAAAAGCTACGCGATGGAAGCCATCCGCATGGCGAAGGAGGGAAACGCCTCCGGCGCCGAAGCGGCCCTTGAAACCGCCGGCGCGGAGCTTTCCAAGGCGCATCACGCGCAAACGGATTTGATCCAGCGCGCCGCCAAGGGCGAGGACATCGAGATCAACCTCTTTATGGTTCACGCGCAGGACCACATCATGACGGCCATGCTGGCCAGGGATCTGTCACGTGAAATCGTGGAACTTTACGGGAAGTTGGGCGGTCAACATGAAAGTGATCTTCAACGCGGATGATTTCGGATTTTCAAAGGGCGTGAATTTGGGAATCCTGGAAGCTTACCAAAACGGGCCGGTGCGTTCCGCCACGCTCATGCCTGGCATGCCGGGATTTGAACACGCGGTACTGCTCGCCAAGGCAAATCCCGGCCTGCAAACCGGCGTCCACCTGACGTTGACCGCCGGAAACAGCGTGGGGGGCGTATACCGGACCCTCACGCACGGCGACGGGCGCTTTCTGCGGCTGGCTGAGCTGGAACGGATGGCAAAATCGAATGAGATCAATCCGGCCGAGGTGGAAGCCGAGTATGAGGCCCAAATCCAAAAGGTGTTGTCCGCCGGGCTCAAGCCCAGCCATTTTGACAGCCATCACCACACGCACACGCTTCCCGGTATGATGGCGGTGTTCTTAAAGCTTGCCGCGAAATACGGCGTAAAGGCGCGTATGTTTGACAAAAAGCCGCTCGCCGGCGCGTACGCGGGCATCCGGACGGCGGACGCGTTCAGCGGCGCGTTCTACGGCGAAACGGCCACGCTGGCGGAGCTCTGCCGCATCCTTTCCGCACACGGCAGCGCCGGTTCCCTTGAGATCATGTGCCATCCGGCCTATGTGGACCACAGCCTGTACGCGTCGAGCTCCTACAGCGTCAGGAGGGCCTATGAGCTGCATGTCCTGACAAGCGCCGAACTCATGCGCTTTCTGGAAGGGCATGGAATCACGCCCTGCTCATTCAGCGATATATAGAAAGGGAACGATATGGACGGTGTAAAAATTGTAACCATCGGCGGGGGCTCCAGCTATACGCCGGAATTGGTGGAAGGATTCATCAAACGATACGATACCCTGCCTGTGCGCGAGCTCTGGCTGGTCGATATCGGCGAGGGGAAAGAAAAGCTGGAAATTGTGGGCGCGCTGGCGAAACGGATGGTGGAAAAATCCGGTTTGCCCATGTCGGTCCGCCTGTCCCTCAACCGCCGCGAAGCGCTGCCGGGCGCGGATTTTGTCACCACCCAAATCCGTGTGGGGCAGCTGGAGGCCCGCGCGCTGGATGAACAGATTCCCTTGCGGCACGGCATGCTGGGGCAGGAGACCAATGGCGCGGGCGGGTTGTTCAATGCCCTGCGCACCGTTCCCGTGATCATGGAAATCGCGGAGGACATCCAGGCGCTGTGCCCCGGCGCGTGGCTGATCAATTTTTCAAACCCGGTGGGCATCGTCACCGAGGCGCTGCTGCGCTACGGGCCCATAAACCGTGTGATCGGGCTTTGCAACGTGCCGATCCATATGCAAAAAAGCATCGCGAAGCTGCTTGGCGTCGCCGAAAACCGTGTCTTTGTCCAGTTCGGCGGGTTAAACCATATGGTCTACGCCCTGCGTGTTTTTCTCGACGGCGCCGACGTTACACGGGATGTGCTGGAGCGTTACGCGGATTGCGCCGGCAATCCGGCGGCGACCATGAAAAATATTATGCCCGTGCGCTATGAACGCGCATTCATCAGGGCGTTGGGCGTGCTTCCCTGCCCCTATCACAGCTATTATTACCGCAAGGAACAACAGCTGGGGGAGGAACTGGAGCAATTCAAGGCAGGGGAGCTGCGGGCGCTTCAGGTCAAAAGAATCGAAAGGGAGTTGTTCGCGCTTTATAAAGACGAAAACCTGTGCGAAAAGCCGCCGCAGCTGGAACAGCGGGGAGGCGCCTACTATTCGGACGCCGCGTGCAGCCTGATCGAATCGATTTATACCGACAAAAAAGACATCCAAACGGTTGACACGAGAAACAACGGCGCGATGATGGACCTTGACAGGGACAGCGCCGCGGAACTGAGCTGCGTTATTTCCAAAAGCGGGCCCATCCCGTTCGCGGCCGGCGAACTGCCCGTGCAGGTTTCCGGGCTTGTCCGGCAGATCAAAAGCTTCGAGCGCCTCTGCGCGCAGGCGGCGATGGAAGGCGACGCCGACAAAGCGCTCTTAGCGCTTTCCATCCATCCCCTTACGCCCTCCGACGCGGCGGCAAAGCCGGTTGTGGACGAAATGCTTGAGGCGCATAAAAAATATCTGCCCAAATTTTTTAACAGATAAGGAGGCTTGCAATTATGCTGCGTAGACAAATCACCATCAACAATCCGTCGGGCCTGCATATGCGTCCCGCGGGGGTATTCGTAAAAGCGGCCACGCCGTTTCAATCCGCCGTCAGCTTTGACATCCGCGGCCATACGTATAACGCCAAAAGCATGATCAATGTTTTGAGCGCGGCCGTGAAACGCGGCGACGAAATCGAACTGAGAATCGAAGGCGAAGACGAACAGGCCTGCATGGACGCCGTCGTTTCCGCAATCGAAAGCGGCCTTGGAGAATAGGCAAGGAGGGAAATGATGCGTTTGCAGGGCGCCGGGGTTTCCGAAGGCATAGGCATAGGGTTCGCCTATGTCCTTCAGGAACATGCTATCGATGTATCCAAAAAAGATGCCGGGCCCGAGGAGGGCTACCGGTTTTCCAAAGCGGCGGAAGCGCTGTCCCGTATTCTCGGAGAGAGGGCGGCGGCGGTGGACAAGGAGCGGGCTGAGATTCTAGAAAGCCATATCATGCTGCTGCGCGACCCGGTACTGCTATCGGACGTTGAAAAAATGATAACGGACGAGCGCTGCAACGGCGAATACGCGGTGAACGCGGTTTTTGAAGCTTACGCGGAACTTTTCCGCCAAAGCGGCGACGAGCTTTTATCGATGCGCGCCGACGATATGCGCGATATCAAAAACAATCTTTTGGCCGTCATGAACGGATATGCGCTGCCCGACCTCAGCGTACTGCCGAAGGACAGCATACTGACCGCCGAGGAGCTGACGACCTCGGCAGCCGCCTGCATAGACGAAGCGCTTGTAAACGGATTTGTCGCCGCGAAAGGCGGAACCACGTCGCATATGGCGATCATCGCCCGGTCCATGGGGCTGCCCGCCGTCGTCGGGGTCGGCGGGATAGCGCACGGCGACCGTCTGATCATAAACGGCGGTACCGGCGAAATCATTGTCAATCCTTCTCAAGCAGAGCTTGCCGAATACCGCTCGCTGATGGAGGGCCGCCGCCGCGAAAGGCAAGCCCTTGAAAAATACAGGGGCATGCCGACCGAAACATCGGACGGCAGGCAAGTAGAGCTTTACGCGAATATCGGCCTGGAAGCGGACATTTTGAAGGCGTCGCAAGCGGACGCGGACGGCGTCGGCCTGTTCCGCACCGAGTTCCTGTTTATGAACCGAAGCGCGGCGCCCAGCGAGGAGGAGCAGTTCGCGGTATACAAAAAAGCCGCGCTTGCTTTCGGCAAACGCCCGGTCATCATCCGCACATTGGACATCGGCGGGGACAAGGAGATTCCGTATTTAGGGCTTGAAAAAGAAGAAAATCCCTTTTTGGGATGGCGGGCCATACGCTACTGCGCGGACCGTGAGGAACTGTTTGCCGCCCAGCTCAGGGCGATTTTACGCGCGTCGGCGTTCGGAACCATAAAAATCATGCTTCCCATGATTGCCGACCTGCGGGAGCTGAGGTACGCCAGGTCTTTGATCCGCAGGCTGTGCGGCGAGCTTGCCGCGCAGGGGATCGCTTTCGGCCAAAATATCGCTGTGGGCATCATGGTCGAAACCCCCGCGGCCGCGCTGCTGGCCGGCGCTTTCGCCAAAGAGGCTGACTTTTTCAGCATAGGCACGAACGACCTTACGCAGTATGTTATGGCGGTTGACCGCGGGAACCAAAAGGTGGCAAAGCTTTATTCCGCGTATAATCCGGCCGTGCTTCGGTTGATCTATCATGTCTCGCAGGAAGCCCGGCGCCATAACATCCCCTGCGGCATCTGCGGCGAGGCCGGCTCCGACCCTCTTTTGACCAGGTTCTTTGTCGGCTGCGGAATCAGCGAGTTAAGCATGGCAAGCGCGTGCGTTTTGGAGATTCGTTCCATCATACGCCAAACGGCATATGCGGACGCAAAAGCAATGATCGACGCGTCTGTGGAACAGCTTGCGGACGTCGAAGATTCGATGGCCTTGCTGCAAGGGTTGGAAAGCGGTCAGCCGCTCCGCACATCCCCATTGGGGCAAACAAACAGGCAGGTGATTTCTTCGCCCGGCTCCTGGTCATAGGGCGAACGCGTGGGCAGCTCCCCGGGGAAATACCCCCGCAAATACTTCAGCGCGTTCCCCCGCGGGAACACCACGTTCCCCTTGCTCACCGGCGCCCCCGGAAATTGCGCCAGCACCTCGCGCGTCCGCACATTCCAGGGGTTGTCGTCCTCGGCGCTCACCAACCACGCCGGGTGCAATTTTACATGCTGCGCGTGTTCTGCGAAAATTCTTACAGGCTCGATGGGGATGCTCTCCTGATGGAACCCGTCCACGCTCAGTAAAATTTCCGTGGCGCATGCGTTGAGCTTGTCCGCCGTTTCAGCAATTTTTTGAGCGTCGCGGCTGAAAAACCCATTGGTGATCAACTGCCGCTTCGGAATCCCCGCCGCTTTGGCCTCCGCAAAGATCGCGCGGACCTCCTCCGGGTACAGCAGCGGTTCCCCGCCGAAGCACATGACGGACTCGACCGGATGCTCTGTCTTGACGCGCGTGAGCATTCCTGCCAGCTTGGCATATTCGATGTGTTCCCCGGTATTCTCCGTGTCCCCCAAAGAGCAATGCTTGCACCGCCCGGTGCAGCCCCAAGTGACGGCAAATTCCACGCGGTCGATCATACAGGCTCCTATGTAGGGGCGGCATTTTCGCCGCCCGCAATCACAAAAACAAACTCACTGCCCCATGTAGAAGCCCGTAAAATCGGGCGGCGGGGGCGGGAAAAACCCATAGGCGGG
>WQTL01000478.1 GCA_009786275.1 Bacillota bacterium
AGGCGTGCTTGCTAAGGGGGAGGAAGCTGAGAATGGGGGATATTGTGAGGTATGGGGGGGAGAGTTATGTTATAGTTACCCCCTCACCGCCTGCGGGCGGAGCTCCCCCAGGGGGGAGCCTTTGGGAGGCGGAATGAAAATTTCACAGGACACATGGGGGCTGATTGCGATATGGGCGGTGAACTTCGTTTTGTTCGGAGGGGTAATATTTCGCACACGGAGAAGCGGGTTGATTACGCTGCCGGTGCTGATAGTGGCTTTGTTTTTTGCGATGCCGAAGGCGTGGTGGTGGGTGCCCGGGGTTTTTATCGCCGTTTGGGCGGCGTTTTTGGCGACTGTGCGTTTGCGGGGGCTGGTTGTGCCGGAGATGAAGAAGATAAACCGGTTTATAAACGGCGCCGGCATTGCGGAGATCGCCGTGGCTGTGCTGCTGCTAGTTTTTCGGCTGCATGATCTTTATGGGGCGATATTGATCGGGGGCATTGTTTTTGTGGCTCTTGCGTTGGTGTTGGTGTTTCCAATGATTTTTTGGGTTGTGGCGGCACACTTGATATGCCCGCTGCTGGTGCGGGAAAGGATTTCATGCAGCTCCAAATGGGTCCACTGCGATACGCAGCTTTCCAACCGCAGAAAGGTCAGTATCTTTTATGTGCGCTTTGACGGGGACCCGGCGGAATACCGGGTGGGCTGGCTGTATTACCGCAAATGCAAGCGCGCCGCGCTGGGCGGGCGGTTCACGTATGAGAAGTGCGTGTGCCCCATGGGGGTAAGCTGGATTCGGAATGTGAGGGAGTGGGGGTAAGAATAGGAATGCCGCTCCGCGATGCACCCTCACCGCCTGCGGGCGGAGCTCCCTCTGCGAGAGGGAGCCTTGGGGATTAGGCGGAAGCGGGAGGGTAATTTTTTGCGGGTGGGCCGCAATAAAAATGTATGCATATTTTATCCTTTGAAACAGAAAAATTCCGGAATATCGCCCGCGTGAGGATGGAACCCTCTGCGGGTGTCAATGTCATATTCGGGGAGAACGGGCACGGGAAAACCAGTTTGCTGGAAGGGATTTGGCTGTTCACCGGGTGCAGGAGTTTTCGGTGCGCGGATGCCGGGGAGATGATCATGCAGGGTGAGGAGAAGGCAGACTTAAGGGCGGGGTTTGTGTCCAACGGGCGGGAACAGCAGGCGCGCATCGAGATCGCCGGGCGGCGCAGCCTGACGCTCAACGGTTTTGCGCAGGAGACCCCGCGGCGTATGCTGGGGGTGTTCCCCGCGGTGGCGTTCACGCCGGATACGCTGTCGCTTGCCAAGGGCGGGCCGGGGGAACGGCGGCGCTTTTTGGACGTGGCGCTGAGCATGCTCACGCCGGCCTATGCCGTGCGGCTTTCGAAGTACCTGAAGGCGTTGGCGCAGCGCAACGCCCTGCTGCGGCAGGCCAATCCCTCCGGGGAATTGCTGGATACCTGGGACCTGAGCCTTGCCGGGGAGGCCGCCGGGATTTTAAAAGCGCGGAAGGGTTATCTGGAGGAACTCATCCCCAGGGCGCGGGAGTTCTACCGGAGGATTTCCGCCGGGCGGGAGGAACTTGAGATTATTCCGTATGTGACCGGCGCGGAAGAGGCAACGCCCGAGGCCTACCTGGCCGCGTTTACGCGCACACGGCAGAACGATTTACGCAGGCAGACGACCACCGTGGGGCCGCACCGCGACGATCTGCTGCTGCGCTTGGACGGGCGCTCCCTGCGGGATTTCGGCTCGCAGGGGCAGAAACGCTCGGCGGCGCTGGCGCTCAAGCTGGCGGAGGCCGCCGCCCTGGGGGAGATCGCCCAGGAGGCCCCAGCGGCTCTGCTGGACGACGTGCTCAGCGAGCTGGACGCCCGGCGGCAGGCCGACCTGCTGAAATATTTGGAGGGCTGGCAGGTGTTCCTCACGTGCTGCGAGCCCTCGCATACGCTGCACGGCAGGGCGGGGAAGGTGTTTTGCGTGAAGGACGGGGCGGTTGTTCTTTAAATTGACGTTACATAGCGATACTATCACTCGGCTCCCGGACGTTGGAAGCGAGCGCTCGCTTCCGGGCATTCAGCAAACGGGTTGGCACCCTTCATCGGCGTTTCACCGGCCTCTTCACGCTGCCATCCCCCATCGGCTGCGACGGCTCACGGCAATTTGCCGCTTCATCGCTCGGCCTGTGGCTGGGATGAAGTATCATTGTGACCTTTTGGAATACTGGTACGATGGCTTAACCGTCACCACCTCAGTGACAATGACGATCCTGTCGGGGTCGAACCAGCCGTTTTTCTCCAGGTCGGCCACGAGGGAAGAAAGCCTTTGCATCTCCGGGTCGTCGCCGGAGCCCGCGGGCCGGGCGTCATAGAGCCGCTTTGCGATGTCGTACCACTGCTTGGCCTGGGCGTAGTCACGTTTGGCGTTGCTTTTCGCGCCCTGCACGTCCAACTCCAAGTAGGCCATACGCATGGGGGGTTCGTAGCGATCCGCGAAATCCTCATACAGGGCCTCGAAGCCCGCCCGCGCCTGGTCGTATTGCTTCGCGTTCTGCCACAGTACGCCGATGTTTTGCAATGTGGCGAAGCGCCGGTCGCCGCCGTCGCGCAGTTCCTCGTAAATCGCGGCGGCTTCTTTATACTGCTTGTTTTGGGTGTAGGCGTCGGCCAGGCGCTCGGAGAGGACGGGCTGGTATGTTTCGGGCAGTGTCGCCATATTGTCAAGCAACAGCGTGATTTCGCCGCTCGTATCGCCCAACCTGCGCAGCGCCTGCGCAGAAATGAGCACGGCGCGCAGTTTGACGTAATCGTTCGCTGCGGGAAAGGCGAGCACATCGTTAAATTGCTCGGCGGCCTCATCGTAATTGCCCTTGGCATAGGCGATTTCGCCTTTGAGCAGCGCAACGGAGGGCGGATCCGCGTCCATGCGGGATTTCAAGTAGCCCTCGGCCCGGCCGATATCGCCCAGCCGGGCGTAGCAGATGGCGTAGTCGCGGCTGATCTCCGGGTTGCCGGGGTTGTTGGCGTTTGCGGCCTCGTAGGCCGGCAGGGCGCGCCGATAGTCCTCCAGCATGAAGTAGCTGTTGGCCTGCAAGTAGTAAATATCGCCGATGGTTTGCAACTGAGATTCGTTGGCGCTGATTTTGCCCAGTTCCGGCTCGATGGATTTTACGTAGGCCGCGCAGTCCTCGTAGGCCGCGGGGGTGTTCAGAGACAGGGCGTAGTCATAATGTTCCCGCAGGGTCTGGTCGGTTTTGCTCTGCCAGAACAGCCAGCCGCCCAGCCCCGCGCCCGCCAGCAGCCCGGCGCATACCACCGCAATAACAATGGCGGAGGGTTTCTTTTTTTTTATGGGGGGCGGCTGAAGGGCGTCGAACGCGCCTACGGTAGCCTCCGTCCGGTCGGCGTCCGCCCCGTCGAACGCGCCGATGGTGGCGCCGGTCTGGGGCTGATCCTCCGTCAGGGCGTCGAACGCGCCTACCGTGCCGATGGTCCTGTCCCAATCGCCCGAGTCCGCGAAGGCTTCCAAGGCTTGGCGCAGCTCGGAGGCCGTGGCGAAGCGGGCCCTGCGGTCGTAGGCGCAGGCGCGCTGTATGATGTCGTTCAGGGCCGGGGGGACATCCTTCAGCGGCGGCAGGGCCTCGCCCTTCATGCGGCGCTCCAGGGCGGTTTCCTTGTCCTTGGGGAGGATGGGCGCTGGGTAGTCCGGCAAGAAGGGCCTGCGGCCCTGGTTGAGCAACTGATAGAGCACGATCCCCAGGGAGTAGACGTCGCAGCTGGCGCCGTAGGTCTCGGCCTTGAACACCTCCGGAGCCATGTAGTCGTAGGTGCCTTTCTTGCTCAGGCCCGACATGGTGCGCTCGATCTGCCGGGCCACGCCGAAGTCGCCCAGCTTGTAGTTGCCCTGCTCGTCCACAAAGATGTTGTCCGGCTTGATGTCCCGGTGGATGACCTTGTGCTCGGCGCAGTGCTCCAGGGCACGGCACAGGTGGATCCCCAGCGTCACCGCCTCCTCCCGGGAAAGCGGCTTTTGCAGGATGCGCGCGCTCAGGCTCGTGAGCAGCTCCATGCGGATGAGGATGTCCCAGCCGAACTCCTCCGGCTTCTCGAGCACCTTGTGCTCCTCGTAGCGCACCACGTTGGGGTGGCCGCTCATCTCCCGCATAAGCTCGAACTCCCGCGAGATATCCGCCACGAAGGCCTGGAAATAGCTGCGCACGCTGGCCTCGTCCAGACCCTCGCCGCGCATCTGCCGAACCTGCGCCTCGTCCTGCGGGATGGACAGCATCTTCACCGCGGCGTAGCGCGTCTGGCCGAACGCCTCCGCGCGGACCTTGTAGACCCGCCCGAAGGAACCCGCGCCGAGGAAGCCGTCGATGTGCCAGTTGCCCCAGAGGGGGGCGTAGGATGAAATGGTGGTCATGGGGGGCTCCTTTGTCGTAGAAATAGATGCTTTTCTTCAGTTTGCCTAATTGAGCGGCAAGGAAGAAACATCGTCGGCATAGGGATTCCAGGACGAGCCGTGTGGATAGGGGCTAAGGTTGACATACGCACCGAAGGATACGCTGGACCACTTTTTCGGCGTAATCGTCGCTGACAATTCCACAGTGCCGCTACCTTGTTTGACGACCTGCCGATCTACCAGCGTGTAGCTCGAAGAAGAATTTGTGTTAAAGCCCAGGTTGACCTCTCCACGGGCAAATGTATCCAGCCGGTACTCCACCGTCACGGTAATTGTGGCGGGCTGCCCGGCAGTAAGAGCGCCGTGCGAGACATCGACAATACTGATATAGTTGATGTCGCCCTGCGAGGGCGTCGGGTTCGCCCTGCTGGATGCCAGCTCCACGAAGATGCTGTTTGGTTCGTCGCCAGCCCTGACAAGCATGACGATCTCGTCTGGTGACCAGCCAAACTCATCCGGGATTTCCTCGTCGACATTCTTTCGGATGCCCTCCCGCTCCTTTTCCACTTCAAGGCTATCCAACGTAATCGTTCCGCTCGTCCGTGTGTCCTGATAGGAACCGCCGAAGCTGTCGACAATGGTATATCTGGCAGCCTTCGCGTAATTCACCAATTCCTGTAGCATCTCATCCCTGAGTTCCTCCATGCTGGCGGCGGTTACAGGCTCTGTAGGTGGCTCCGTTGTGGTTGTCGTCGTCGTGCTGCTTGAACTGGATTGTGTTTGGCCACCGTCGTCTGGCCTCCCCTGTACCGCCAGCCACACCGCAGCCCCCGCCAAAACCATAACCACCACAACCAACACTGCGATTAGAGCCTTGTTGGTGGATTTTTTTAACGTGGGTACAGGTTTATCCGCCTGCGGCTCTCCCTCAAACGCCCCCACTGTCATTTCGGTTTTATCCTGTGGTGACTCCTCGAAAGCGCCAATGGTAGTCTCAGTCTTTTCTGGCTCTGGTCCCGGCGCAGGCACAACCGCAGATATAGCAACCTGCACAGCAGGCTTCCCCGCCGCGTAGGCTTCAAGCGCCTCGCGCATTTCGGTCGCCGTGGCGAAGCGTTTCTGCCTGTCGAACGCGCAAGCCTTGAGAATAATGTCGTTGAGCCCATCGCTCACGCCGGGGATGGGGAGCAGTGCTTCGCCCTTCATGCGCCGTTGCAAAGACGCGTCGCGGTCGCTGGGCATGATGGGCGCGGGGAAAGCTGGCAGGAAGGGCGTGCGGTTTTTGTTCAGCAGGCGGTACATCACAATGCCCAGGGAGTAGAAATCCACCGAAGCGCCGTATTCGTCGCCCTTGAACACCTCGGGGGCCATGTAGGTATAGGTGCCCTTCTTGCTCAGGCCTGTCATCGTGCGTTCGATTTGCCTGGCGATGCCGAAATCGCCCAGCTTGTAGTCGCCGTAGGCCGACACGAAAATATTGTCGGGCTTGATGTCCCGGTGAATGGTTTTTGTCCGCGCGCAGAGTTCCAGAGCCCGGCAGATGTGGATGCCGAGCTTGACGATTTCGGCCTCGTCCATGGGTTTTTCCATGCAGTGCTCGCTGAGGCTGGTGAGCAGTTCCATGCGGATGAGGATATCCCAGCCGAAGCCATCGGTACGCTCGATGACCTTGTGATCCTCGAAGCTGACGATGTTCGAGTTGCCCCGCAGCTGGCTCATCAGGTCGATTTCCTGGAGGATGTCGCTGACGAAGGCCTGGAAATAGCTGCGCACACTGGCCTCGTCCAGGCCCTCGCCGCGCATGTGGCGCAAGTCAGCTTCGCTCTGCGGGATGCTGATGATCTTCACGGCGGAGTAGTACGTCTTGCCGAATTCCTCCTTGCGGACTTTGTATACCTTGCCGAAGGAGCCCTCGCCAATGAGGGATTCGACGTGCCAGGAGCCCCAGAGAGGGGCGTAGGTGTTGATGTCGATCATGGGGTTTACCTCATGTAGAAATGTTTGGTGTTAGCACATATATTTTGCCGTCAAGAACGATCCAAAAGGCATTTACCGTCTTGCTGGTATTTTCAGCGCAGAACATATCCGTCGCTTTTCTTATATCAAGATCGTAATCCTGTTGTGTACACGTGTTATAAATCTCTTCTAACGCTGGGTTGGCTTGATCATCGGGAATACGATAGATATTTTCGGCTCGATCTCGATGGCGCGGTCAAGCGCGGCGACGGCCTGTTCGTAGTCCAGGCCGAGCAGGTATTTCTCGCCCAGGTCGAGCCAGTCAGCGGCGGTTTTTGGGGTTGTGCCGCAGGCGGCGAAAAGGGCGGCGAGGCTCGCCAGGGCGAGCAGCAGGGCGGTCAGCTTCTTCATGCGGGTTCTCCTCCATTGCGATGTCGATCACCACGCAGGTGATATTGTCCTTGCCGCCCCAGTACAGGGCGGCTTGCAGCAGGGCCTCGGCGGCCCGGTCCGGGTCGGCGTGATAGCGCAGTACCGCCGCGATCTGGGCGTCCGGCGCGAGGTCCGTCAGGCCGTCGGAGCATAGCAGCAGGCGGCAGGGCCCCGGCGGCAGGGGCGCGAACGCCTCGGCCGCGATGCGCATCTCGTCCTCGAAGATGCCCAGGTACCGCGTGAGCTTGTGCCAGTCCTTGTCGCGCCGTGCCTGTTCCTCGCTGAGGATGCCCATCTTCACCTTCTGCATCACCAGGGTGTGGTCCTCCGATACCAGCGTGAGCGCCCCGCCGCGCAGCGCGTATATGCGGGAATCCCCTGCCCCGTAGCAGAATACGCCGTCGCCCGCCACCAGGGCCAGGGCCAGGGTGGTGCCTATGCGCACGGTTTTGTCCCGCATGGCGGCGCAGAGGATGTCGTTGGCCATGGTGACGCAGGCGTTCACGGCGGCCTCGCGCTCCCCCGGCGCGGCGGTCATAATCGCTGCCGCCGATTCCCGCAGGGCGTCTGCCGCAGTAAGAGAAGCCCACTCGCCGTCCGCGCCGCCGCCCATGCCGTCGCACACGGCGAACAGGCAGGGCAAGGCCGCCCCGCCCGCCAGGGCGAAGGGCTCGTTGCGGTTCTCGGGCGTGAGGGTCACGCCGTTTACGTACAGGTTGTCCTCGTTGTTGCCGCGCACCAGGCCGGGGTGGCTGCGCGCGGCGAAGGTGATGGTCATGGGAGGCTCCTCAATTGGTATAATAACGCATCGCGAATTTTGTTATTATGCCATTCTCATCTGTTTCAATAAAATGAGTATTACTGCCGCCACTGTAAAATGAATATCCGTTGTCTTCCATTTTACCGCCGTAAAAATCATCTTCAATGCTATCGCCTATCGGTATTTTCTGAATGCCGGAACGAAGCGAATCGCCCACGGAAACACCATAAAACGTAACGGCTGGTGTTGCCCAGTCAATATATACACGTCCTCCACCTACGGTAAGTGTCGTTCCAGTCTCGTTGTTCACATACTTATCGTCGTCATGAAGCCCATTGAATTCAGTGCCTGCAAACGCGCAGCCCAGCGCCTTTGCCAATTCCTTGGTGGTAAGGTACATCGTTTTAGCGTTCAAATCAAAGGCTTGTTGCTGCGTTGTTGTTGCCGCTGCCGTTGTCACGGCTTTTGCCGTAATCCCGCCATCCTCCGCCGCAATCCCCAGCTCGCCCGCCAGGGCATGGTACGCCCCCAGGACCTGCTCATAGCCGGGGAACTGCGCCGCCAGGCGCTTGAGCAGCTCGAAGGCAAGGTCGCGGATGTTGAGCTTGCGCAGGGCTTCGATGAGCGCCAGCAGCCAGTTGACCCGGGTGGGCTCGTCCACGGGCATGGGCGGCGGCGCGGGGAAGAGGTCGGGGCGGTCCTTCGCCAGCTTATCCGGGTCGGCCCTGCCGTCCTCCGTGATGACGTAGATATACTCGATCAGGATCTTGATGCGCGGGTTCTTCGGCTCGATCTTGACGGCCTCCTCCAGTTGGGCGAGGGCCTGGTCGTAGTCCAGGTTGAGGAGGTATTTCTCGCCGAGGCTCAGGGGCTCGTTGGGGAGGGCGGGCTTGGTGCCGCAGGCGGCGAAAAAGCCAAGCAGCAGGGTGAGCGCGAGGGCGAGGGAAAGTAATTTTTTCATGATGTGAATCTCCATTCTGTTGCGAATAGCGACTATTTCTCGCAAATCATGTCATTGTGATTTGCCGTTAACACATTGTTGATGTATTGCGACTGCACGTCCACAGGCATGTGGCCCTGCCACTGGTTCGTGTGCCGAAT
The DNA here is from genome assembly GCA_009786275.1 of Bacillota bacterium. Classification (GTDB taxonomy): domain Bacteria; phylum Bacillota; class Clostridia; order Oscillospirales; family Acutalibacteraceae; genus WRMQ01. The sequence continues at coordinate 8,645 of WQTL01000478.1, forward strand.
CTCCAGATGCAGATGGCTGCTGACAGAATTGCCCGTGTTCCCGACATTACCGATCCAATCGCCCGCGTTTACCCTTTGCCCCACCGCCAGGCCAGGGCCCTCCTGCTGCAAATGTGCGTATAGGTAGTACTTGCCGTCATCGCCCCTGACGACAACCCTGTTGGCGTAGGCTGTGGAATTTTCAATGCCCGGGTCAACGCCGGTGCCGTTTCTGGTGTTAAAATCGTTGGGGTAATCGTTCACAAGCTCTACCACAGTCCCGCCAATCGCCGCGGTGACATGTGTGCCTTCCGGCGCGTTGTTCGCGTTGGAACCATAGTCAAGCCCTGTGTGGCCTGGGTACTGCCCTCCCTGCACGGAATTGGCGTTTGGAAATGTCGCGGCCGCCGTCGCTCCCGCGCCCACCGCTGCTATACCGCCGACCGCAACACCTTGCTGCATCAGCTTCGTGCGGTAGGTTTCGCTGAGGTCATGATCTTGCGCCGCCGTTTCCATCAACTGCGCGAATGCCTCCATGTCCTCGGCGAACTTGCGAAGCTGTTTGTCGCGCGCCTCGAAGCTGGCCCAGAAGGCCGCTTGGGACTTGCCTTTCCACACGGATGTGATATCTCCTGCCTGTGCGCGGATGTCGCGATAAATCCCCTCATGCGCAGCGATTTTGCTTCGTAGGGCTTTCGCCTGATCCAGGAGCAACCCGGGGGTTACTTGAATTGTAGCCATGGTGATGTCTCCTTTATTTCATGGAGCTTACGCTATATACGGATACGCCGCCGCCCGCTTTGCTGTAGGCCGCCGCCAAATCGTCCAACGAGCGGGCATGGGTACCAATGGTGCCGTGCGGGGCGTTGGCCTCCAAAAACTGCACCTTGCCTGTGCCGTCAAAGCCCGCGAAGATGGCGGTGTGCTGTCCGCTGTAAGTACCTAGCTTCCAGTTCATCTGTACAACATCGCCTGGCTGCGCGTTTGCGAAAACAGCCCCAATTTGCCCGCCGGCGAGGGCATTCGAGCCATCATAGACAGCTTGCCCGCTTGGGGATATCCCATTGAGCGCATAGCCGTTGCTGCTTGTTGCGGGGATGCTTTTCCCAAAATTGGATTGGACGAAGCTTTGCGCGAAGGCTTTGCAGTTGCCTTTCAGCGCGTCACTGTTCGGAATGCTCCAACCCATCGCCGCCACGCCGGAGGACGCGCCCACAGTGCCCATCCCCAGCGCCGTGAACGCCGCCTGCACCTTCTTGCTCATGTCCGCGTCGAAGCCCTCGTAGCCCGCCGCCGCCGTGTCCAGGCCGTCGGCGTATTTCTCCAGCGCCTCCCGCATACGGCCGTACTGCCCCTGCAGGCTGTCCAGCTCCCGCAGCAGGGCCGAGGGCGCCGTGCCGCTGAAGTCCCGCTCCAGCAGCCGGATGTTTTGGCAGAATTGCATCTGCAAATCGTACAGGTCACCCGCGTTTGCGCGCAGCTTGCCCGCAATGGCCTGCATGTCGGCGGGCCGGGCGAGGATTTGGGGCATGGGGGTACCTCCTATAGCTTGATCCATAAAGCGGGGCGGAGTTCATTGAATGACGCAACAGTGGCCGTCATGTCATTTTTCGATGCTCACGGGCGGCGGGTTCAGCCGCGGCACGGGCGAGGTGGGCAGCGTATACTTGCCGCCGTTCTTCGCGGCGGCGCAAAAGCCGAGCCGGTTTTGCAGGTTGGTCGCGAGGGCGTTCTTGCGCCGCAGGGCTTTCCGCTCCCAGGCGTCGTGGGCCGCCGCGCCCTGATTCAGGGCCGAGGCGATCTGCTCCAGCCGTGCGTTGATGTCTCTCAGCCGCTGCGAAAGCTCGCTGAGCCGGGCGTTGATTTCGTGCCGCTCGGGGCAGTTCCAGCCGGTTTGCCGGCCCGCGCGGCGCAGTGCCTGCGAGGCCTCCTCCAACTGGTATTTGGCCGATTGCAGCGCGGTTGCCCACTCCCGCAGGCAGGCGCTGTCCAGAATGATATCCAAATCAAGCCACCCCCTTAAATCCGGTTCAGCCGTGTGCGCATGTCCGCGTCCACGGCCGCGAATTCTCCCGCGAGCGTGCCGATCCCCGCGAGGTACTCCGCCAGGGCCAGATGAAACTTTTCGATCTGCTGGCGCGTCTGGTTGAAGCTGTCCGCGTGCTGCCGCTGGGCCGGGGAGCTCCACACGCCGTCCGCCAACGCGTCAATCGTGCCCTGCATCTGCTTGATCAGGGCGTTCTGCCGGCCCAGCTGCTGTTTCGCGCTGGCCGTGCGTTCGGCGACGGCCCGCTCGTTGATATGCGTCATGCGCCCATCCTCCCCGCCAATTCAGCGTCCAGCTCGACGTAGTGGTTCACCGTATCCGCGATGAAGCGCTGCACGTCCGCGCAGGCGTCGTCCATCGCGCGCAGCTGCGCGTTCAACTGCACGATCAGATCCTCGAACATCCCAGCCGAGGGCCCCGCATAACGCGCGGGGTCGAGGCGCTCCGGTCGCAGCAGCTGCTTTGCCTGCTGTACGCATCGCTGCGCCTGCGCCGCCTGCTGCCGGTCATATTCCGCTTCGGTGGTATTGATCATCAGCTGGCCGTTCCAGCCCGTCAGGTTTGCCATGCGCCCGCCTCCTCAAATGTCGCTGTATAGCCATCCTCACCGCGCGTGAGCCGCATGGCGCGGCCATCGGCGCGGTAAAGCGTCGTGTTCCCGTCAATGATTTCACATTCCCCAGGCTCTGCGCACAGCCACGCGCAGTCAGCCAGCGCCGGGTCTATGGTAATCTCGCCCCTGCTGTTTTCCCGCAGGAGCCTTCGCTTGTTCAGCGCCCGCTTGACTTCATTGAGCTCCCGCGCCTGGGCGGTTTCGTCCAGCGGGAACTCGTGCCTAACACCCACCAGCCGCGCGTAACCCAGCAACGCGGCGGTGTAGCACAGCTCTTTCGCCGTGATCCGCAATTCGTCCATGGAACCCTCCATCGCGGGGGCAGCGCCCGCCGCCCCCGCCG
>WQTL01000479.1 GCA_009786275.1 Bacillota bacterium
CGGCTCGTCGGGGGGCTTCGCCGGATTGTCGGGTTCGGCCGGCTCGTCGTCGGGGACGACTACAGGTATGGGCTCCGGGGGCTTTGTCTCCACCAGGCCGATACCCGCCAGGGTGACGCACACGGCGGCCAGGATTGCCGCGATGCGGATGATCCACTTTTTCAGCATGAGAACCCCTCCTTTGTGATTTGATTGTATCACAGAAATTAGCTGCTGTCCAGCGAATATATTGAAAAAACAGTTGACAATGCCCGTGACATCTGTTATACTTCAAGTAGAACAAAGAAGGGAGGGCCGTGCATGATCCTTCAGATCGATACGCACAGCGCGCAGCCGCTCTACGAGCAGCTGCGCGACCAGGTGGTGTTCGGCATTGCCGACGGGCGGCTCGCCGCCGGGGAGGCCCTGCCCTCGGTGCGCCGCCTGGCCGCGGACCTGGGCATCAATTTCCACACGGTGAGCAAGGCCTACGCCGCACTGGCTGAAGAGGGCTACATCGCCGTTGACAGGCGCAGGGGCGCGGCGGTCCGGGCGGCAACCGGCGGCGACGTACCGAAGTTCGTCGGGCAGCTGACGCTCTGCGCCGCGCAGGCCCTCTGCCGCGGGATGGCGGAGGAGGATTTCATTGAGCTGTGCCGGGGCTGCTACCGGCAGGCGCAGGAAGGAGGAGCATCATGCAAGAAATGAACTTATTTTTATTTCTCACCAACCTGGCGGTGATCGCGCTGTGCGGTATCCTATCCGCCGCCGTGCCGGCGCTGACGCGCAAATCGTACCTGTTCGGCGTGAAAATCCCCATGGAGCAGCGCGGCTGCCCCGAGGCCAAGCGCCTCATACGGCGCTATGCCGCCGTGTGCGCGCTGTGCGCGGCGGGCATTTTGGCGCTGAACGCCGCGCAGTATGTTTTCTTCCCCGGGCGCACACTGGTGGCCATGCTGTACTACCCGCTGCTGCTCATCCCCATGCAGATGCTGGCCTACGTCCCCAACTGGAGGGCGGCCCTGCGGCTCAAACGCGAGCGCGGCTGGCAGGTCTCCGACGCCGCGTTTGCCGAGACGGGCTCCGCCTTCTCGCGGGGGAATTTGCGGGCCCTCCCCTGGGGCTGGTACGCGGCGTCGCTGGCCGTGATTCTCGCCAGCGTTGTGGCCGCGCTGGCGCGCTACCCCTCGCTGCCGGAGGTCATCCCCACGCACTTCGATATCAACATGCAGCCGGACGCCTGGGCGGCAAAATCCATCGGGAACGTCCTGGCGCTGCCGCTGGTCAACCTGGGGATGCTGCTGCTCATGTACGCGACAGGGATCGCGCTCGTCAAGGCAAAATTGCAGATCGACCCGCAGGACCCGGCGCTTTCCTTCGCGCAGCACCGGGCCTACCGCAGGCTGATGGGCCACGCGTTCGGGCTCCTGACGTTCTCCCTGGCGCTGGTGATCGCCCTGATGGGGCTGCCGACGCTGTTCGAGGGCTTCAAGATCCCCTTCTGGCTCGTGATTCCGCTGATTCTGCTGCCCACCGCCGGGCTCATCGGCGTGGTGGTATACGCGGGCCAGGGCGGCTGCAAGCTCAAGCCTAAGATTATAATGGAGGCGCCGGGCGCTTCGGGCAAAATCGGTTTTTCGCAGCGCGATGACGACAGGTACTGGGCGCTGGGGCTGTTCTACCACAACCGCGAGGACCCCGCCATCCTGGTGGAGGACCGCTTCGGCAGCAACCTGGGCTTCAACTACGCCCGCCTGCCCGTGAAAATCGCCCTGGGGATTTTCCTGGCGGCCTTCGCGGCGGGCTACGCGTGGCTGACGGTACTCCTGTGGAACGCGGAGGTGTTTGCATGATCACGACCGCGCATATCGGGCTGGGCAGCCGCGGGCGCGTGTACCTCGGTGGACTGAGCAGGCACAGCGACGTCTCGGTGGCGGCGCTGTGCGACATCAACCCCGCCATGCTGGGGGCCGCGGGAAAGAGATTCCCGCAGGCCCGGCAATTCAGCAGCGAAGCGGACTTTTTCGCGGCGGGGAAGCTGGCCGACTGGCTGGTGATCGCCACCTGGGACCCCTGCCACTACCGCCAGGCGGATACCGCGCTGGGGCTGGGGTATAACCTCATTTTGGAGAAGCCCGTGACCGCAAACCCCGCCGAGCTGGACGCCCTGTGCGCCAAGGCGAAGGCCATGGAAGCCACGGTGCTGGTGTGCCACGTGCTGCGCTATTCGCCCTTCTACAGCGCCGTGAAAAGGATCGTGGACAGCGGCGCGATCGGCGAGGTGGTGAACATCGTGCACGAGGAGAACGTGGGCTACTGGCACTACGCGCACTCCTTCGTGCGGGGGAACTGGCGCAACGAGGAAGTCGCCGCGCCGTTTTTGCTGGCGAAATGCTGCCACGACTTCGACCTGCTGCACTGGCTGGTGCAAAAACCCGGCGCGCCCCTCAAGCCCTGCGAGAGCGTGGAGGCCTACGGGGAGCTGACCTGGTTCAGGCCGGAGAACGCGCCGGAGGGCGCGGCCAGCCATTGCTTGCAGGGCTGCCCCCACGTGAAGACCTGCCCCTACAGCGCGGAAAAGCTCTACCTGCGCACCGCGTCCCCCCTGGCGTTCTGGGCGACGGCCATCGCGGCCGGGCGGCCCAAGGCCCCGCCCCGCAAAGAGCTGCGCCGCATCCTCACCGACGGGCAGTACGGGCGCTGCGTGTATCATTGCGACAACGACGTGCGCGACCACCACTCCGCCGCGATGCGCTTCGCCGGGGGCGTCACCGCCACCTTGAGCGTGAGCGCGTTCAGCTTCGGCTTCACCCGGCGCACGCGCATCTACGGCACTAAGGGCGAGCTCTGGGGCCGCGACCACACCATGCGCCTGCATATCCACAAATTCGGCAGGCTGCCCCGGATCACGAAGATACGCCGCCGGAATGTCTTTTCCGGGCACGGCGGCGCGGACGGCGCGTTCTGCGAGGCGGCGTACAAGGTGATGGCCGGCGGGGCCGTGGACCCGGAAAACATGACGACCATCGAGCAGACGCGCATTTCGCACCGGATTGTGTATGAGGCGCTGGGGAAATAGGCTCCCCCCGGCCTGCGGGCCACCCCCCCCTCGCGAGCGAAGGGGGCTTTTGGGCTTGACGCGGCCCCTTCCCCGCTGTATAATGGAATCATATAACACAAAAGGAGGCGTTCCCATGCCGACAGCCGCCAAACCCGCCTCAGTCACCGTGCGCCGTCTGACCGCCCCGCACCAGTCCGAATCCTTCACGCAGTTCCTGCCGCTGAACGACGCCCTGAAGCAGGAGGTCTTCGCCGCCGTGGCGGAGATTTTCGACGCCGCGGGCGGGAAGGGCTTGCTCAAATCCAGCGGCGACGTCTACCTCAAGCCCAACGGCATCGACAGCAAGCCCTATTGCCACACGCGCCCGGAGCTGGTGGAGGCCGTGATCCGCTACTGGAAGGAACACGGGGCGAAGCGCGTCTTCCTGTTCGAGAACGCCACGCAGAGCAATTTCACCCGCATGGTGTTCGCGTGCACGGGCTACAGCGCGATCTGCCGCAAATACGGCGTGAAAGAGGTCTACCTGGACGAGGAGAAGAGCGTGCCCTTCGAGTTCCGCGGCAAAGCGCCGGAGAGCGAAGCGGAGGACGGCTACCGCCACACGAGCTTCGACATCCCGCTGTTCATCGTGAACAACCTGATCGAGCACAAGGACGAAAACCTCTACATCAGCCTGCCGAAGCTCAAGACGCATTCCATGGCGGGCGTCACCCTGGGGGTGAAGAACCAGTGGGCCTTCCCCCAGCAGAACGACCGCCGGCCCGACCACAACTACAACCTGCCATACAAGCTGGCCGACGTGCTGGGCTACGTGCAGCCCGATTTCACCCTGACCGAAGGCATCGAGGCCACCATCTACGGGCACTACCCGGTGACGGCCTTCGCGGACGAGTGCGTCCTCCCCTTCCGGGTACTGCTGGGCAGCGCCAACGTCGTCGCGGCGGACCTGGTGGGCGCGCGGCTGTTCGGCCTGACCGCCGAGGACGTGCCGCACCTGCAAATCGCCATGGACCGCGGGTACTCCAAGGGCGTGCACAGCCTGGACGACGTGGAGATCATCGGCGATATCTCAGATTTCAATGAGAGATACCCCTTCGACCTGGTGCAGCGCTTCCCGGAGGACGTGACGCTCGTCACCGGGACCCGGCGCTGGTGCCCCCAGGGCTGCAAGAACAACCCGCTCACGCTCCTGCAAGTGCTGGCCTACGACTACCGGGGCAAGGGCGGCTGGACGATGGTGATGGGCAAGGGCCACGACCCCGCCGTCATCGACGCCATCGAAGGGCGCGTGCTGGTGGTGGGCAAATGCGCGATCGAGGAGGTCGGCGAGCGCCTGACGCAGCGCCTCGGGCGCAAAAACGTATACTTCAGCGGTCACTGCAACGACCTTTGCGCCTCCACCAACGCCATGTGCCACCTCATGGGCGTGAACCCGCTGCTTATGGCGCCGTACCCTACGCTGGCGGCGGCGAAGCTGCTGATGCAGTCCAAGCTGCACGGCACGAAGGCGAACGTACCGAACCTGCTGGCGCACAAGATCAAGGTGGTATAAGAAAAAACCCCCGAAATCCGGACCGAGGATTTCGGGGGTTATCACAATACGCGTCAGGTCAGAACACGATTTCCGCGCCGGTCCGCGCCGATTCGTAGACCGCGTTGATGATGCGCACGGCCTTGGTGGCCTCCATGGGGCCCACCATGGGGTCGCGGCCGAAGCGCAGGGCGTCCACCATGTCCTGGATCTGATAGCTGTGACCGCGCACCACGGTGGGGTCGGCGGAGACAGAGGCGTTTTTGCCGCCGAACTTTTCCTTCATTTCGGCCTCCTCCTCCGCCATGTTATCACCTTTGAGCTTCCAGGCGATCACCTTGTCGCCGTCGATGTGGATGGAGCCGTCGGTGCCGGTGACCTGCAGCTCGGTGCCCAGGCCGGGATAGGCCGAGGTCGTCGAAATGAACGTGGCCACCGTGCCGCTCTTGAACTTGATGGTGGACTGGGTGAAGTCCTCCGTCTCGATCTTGTGGTTCACCACGCGCATGTGGGACTTGACGCTCTCCACATCGCCCAGGAGCCACTGCATCAGGTCCACCGTGTGCACACCCTGGTTCATCAGGGAGCCGCCGCCGTCCATGGCCCAGGTGCCGCGCCAGCCGCCGTTCTGCAGGAAGTAGGCGTCGTCCCGGTGCCAGTTGACGCGGAAGAACGCGGCGTAGATTTCGCCCAGGCGGCCCTCGTCGATCGCCTTTTTGAAGGGCTCCATGATGGCGTTGCGGCGGTTCTGGAAGATGCCGCCGACCTTCAGGCCCGTCTCTTGGCGGGCTTTTTCGATTTCGAGGATCTTGTCCACGGTGATATCCATGGGCTTTTCGACCAGGACGTTTTTCCCCGCCCGCAAGGCTTGTACCGCCATGTCGGCGTGCAGGCCGCTGGGGGTGCAGACGGACACCACGTCGATGTCGGGGTTCTTCAGCATTTCGGCGTAGTCCGTGTAGGTCAGGGCCTCCTGCGCCCCCGGGATGGTCTTCTGCGCGTTTTCCAGCTGCTCGGGCCTGATGTCGCAAATGGCCACCAGCTTGCAGCCCTGCGCCGCGATGGCCCCCCGCACGTGCGCCTTGCCCACGCCCAGGCCCACCACCGCGTATCCGACGAGTTTTTCCATGTGAGAATCTCCTTTGTTATGTTTGACTTTTTATGCGCGGGCGGCAGGTTGCCGCCCCTACGGCTGAATCATTGCGTAAACCTCTTCGATATAGGGAAACGCGATGGCCTTCTCGGCCCGCAGCAGGGGCGAAAGGCGATGCCCGTGCTGGACATGATATAAAATGGTATACGCCCGGGTGACGTATTCGCAAGCCATGGTCAAGCCGTTTGTCGAATACCCGGCCCTGATCGATTTTTCGCCGGTGGAGCCGTCGCACAGCTTTTTGAATGCGGGGTCCTGCGCGTACCAGGCTTCCGCGATCGGGTTGGCAAAGGGGTGGCAAAATTCATGGACAATGGTACCGAGGCTGCCGTTCATGCAGATCGCGGCGCAGGCCTTGCCGTCCGCGGGTATGCCATAATTGCCGTAGGAGGCCGAGGGGTTGAAAAAGCAGCGCAGCAGGGCGGGGTCTTCATACTTGCGGAACCATTCCAAATCGACATGACGGTACAGCTTCCTGACAAAACGCGCTGTGGCCTTTTCATAAAACATTGCGTGCGCTTTGAAAAATACCCCGAACTGCGTGTCCGCGTAAAAATTGTTCAGCAGAGGCAAAAACGCGTTTGCGATGTCTCTGTTCCAAAGCGCTTTTTCGTTGGGGAATTGCGCCGCGCAGGAAGCTTCCTGAGTGGATACGGTGGATATCAGCCGGAACATGCCGCCCTCCTTGGCCAGGTGCATGGCGTAATGGAACGCCTGGCCGCACTCGTTGAAAAAACCGCGGACGCACACAACGGCGGGGTGCTCTTTGTATCCTGCAAAGGTTTTGGAGAGCTCCCGCTGATAGGCCGTTTTCTTCGCAACGTAATTGGGATTCCCCGCCAGACGGAACACCAGGGAGAGCAATTCAAAGCGCTCGTCGACCATGTTTATGTTTTCCATTCGAGAGCTCCTTTTTGAATTGACTTGTATCGCCCGATTGTGCTATACTCTGTAAAATGAATACGAGGAGGCGGCCATGAAGCCCTTGCAATTTTATCTCATCACGGACCTGCACTACTTCGAGAATTCCCTGGGGGCCGAGGGCGAGGCCTACGAGGCCAGGAGCCTGACGGACCAGAAGTGCATCGCCGAAACGGGCGCGATCATCGACAGCGCCTTCGCGCGGCTGGCCGAGGACAAGGAGACCGAGATCATCCTCATCGCGGGCGACATGACCTTCAACGGCGAGGTAGAGAGCCACAAGGTCATGCTGCAAAAGCTGGAGGCGCTCACGGCCGCCGGCAAGAAAATCTACATGGTCAGCGGCAACCACGACGGCGATAACGAGGCCTACGCCTTTTCCGGGGCAAACCGCATCGACGTGGAGGCGGCGACGCGGGAAGCCCTGCCCGATCTGTACTACGAATACGGCTGGAAGGACGCCATCGCCGTTGAGGGCAACCGCCGCTGCTACGTATCGCAGCTGGGCGAGGGCGTGCGCATGCTGGGGATCTACCACAACCTGGACGACGGCAACCGGGGCTTCGGGGAGCTCATGCCCTGGATTACCGAACAGATTGAGGACGCGAAGCGCAGCGGCGACCTGCTCTTCGGCATGACACACGTGCCCATCCTGCCGGGCGCGCCTATCCTGGCCCCGGTGGGCGACGCCACCATCCATGGCCGCAAGGACGTCGCCAGGCGGCTGGCCGAAGCGGGGCTGCCGCTGATGTTCACCGGCCACATGCACATGCAGTCGCTCAACAAGTTTTGCACACGCAGAGGGTCTTTTCTGTTTGATATCTGCACGGGCTCCCTGGTGGGGGGCCCGTGCGCCATACGTAAAATCTCGATCGACGAGAACCGGGTGATGCGCATCACCAGCGAGACCGTGGCGGACTTCGACTGGGATAAGCGCGGCATGACGGCGGAGGAGTACTTCGTCTGGCGCTTCAACCGCAAGATCGACAACGCCATCCTGTCGAAGATCGGGAACGAATCCATCGCCGGGTTCATACGCAGGAGAAGGCTGTTCCAGTACGGTATCAACCGCGTGCGCAAGATTTTCTACGGGAACGCGCTGGACAGCGGCGCGGTGATCGACCTGCGCGGCGGAAGCGTTTCGCCGTTGCTTAAATGAAGCTGAAGGCCGTCTTCAACAGATCCAGTAGGCTCATCCTGGAAAGCCAGTAGCTCAGGTAGTCGTACAGGGCGCGGAAGAAGATGACGACCTGCTTGAAGAAGTTCGGCTTGACGATCTCGGGGGGATTGATCACCAGCGGCGCGCCCTTCAGCATGGCCTCGAGGACGTCGGCGATCCTTCTGTGGCCGGCGTCGGAGGGGTGCAGGCGGTCGCTGAACACCAGGCCGTCAATCCCTTTGAAGGCCCTGTAGATGTCCGCGATCTCGTAGGCGCCCGGATGGTCGTCGAGGTACTTGAAGTACACCGCGTTGAGCTTTGACACCGCCGCCTCGTAGGCGTCGCTCACCAGCGGGATGCCCGCCATGCAGTTGTACAGGGTCTGCACGATGAACTTCGCGCCGCTCTTTTTCAGGGCCAGTATCTGCTCCACGATATCCGCGAATTCCACGGCGAAGTCCGCGATGTAGGGGTCCACGGTGCTGGTGTCCTTCAGGAAGATGGCGCGCAGCACCAGGGTGATCACGTTGGAGCCGAGCAGGTTGTTGCCGCCGATGTTCAGCACGATGACGTCGGCGTCCCTGATGTCCCCTACGATGCCCTTGGTGTCGTTGGCCAGGAGCTCCAGCAGGTGGCCGGAGGTGTGCCCGCCCACGGCGTGGTTGGCCAGGTCATAGCCCATTTCCTCGGCGATCAGCCACGCGTAGGCCTTCGCCTCGCCGGTGGCCCCCTCCCCCGCTGGGATGGAGTCGCCCAGGACCACGAGGTTCGGTTTCGTGCCCGCGGCCTGCGCCGGCAGGGCCGCCAGTGTGCACAGCAGCGCCAGCGCCAGCAGGACCGATGCCAGTTTCTTCGCGATGTTGCCCATGATATACCCTCCTTAAGTAAAATGTGTTACCGATAGTTTAACAAAAAAACCCGCGCATTGCAAGCACTATTTTTTATCGGGAGGCAAAAGCCATGCATTCGGTCTGGAAAGCGGACGACGGGAACGGATACCGCATGTACCGCATCCCGTGTATTGTCGCCACGCGGCGCGGCACGCTGCTGGCTGCCTGCGAGGCCCGCATGTCAAACAGCGACTGGGCCGCCATGGATCTGGTGCTCAAGCGCAGCGTGGACGGCGGCGCCAGCTGGAGCGAAAACGTGATTCTCGCGCGGGGCGCGCGCGAAGGCGTCACGTACAACAACCCCGTGCTCATCGCGGACGGAGAACTGGTGCACCTGCTCTATTGCAGGGAATACGCCTGCGAAGCGCGCGGCGGCGGCGTATTCTATACCCGCAGCGGGGACGACGGCCTAAGCTGGAGCGCGCCCCGGGAGATCACCGCGCGCACGCACCCGGCGGGCTATGCGCGCAATCTGCTGGCCACGGGGCCGGGCCACGGCCTGGCGCATTCCAACGGCACGCTGATCGCCCCCGTCTGGATGACCCGGCCCACGCCGGACAGCCGCGCCCACCGCCCCTCGGATATCTCCACCCTGTACAGCAAAGACCGGGGCTTGACCTGGCAAATGGGCGAGGTGCTCCGCTCCGCCGGGGAAATGCCGAACATGAGCGAATCCTGCGCCGCGGAGCTCTCCGACGGCAGCGTGCTGCTGAACATCCGCAACGAATCGCCGAAAAAGCGGCGGGCCGTCGCCGTCAGCCCGAACGGCTGCGGGGGCTGGTCGAAGCCGGCGTTTGACGAAACGCTCACCGACCCCATTTGTATGGCCGGTATACTGCGCTATGACGCGCGGACACTCCTGTTCTGCAACCCGGACAGCGAATCCGGGCGGCAGAACCTCACCCTGCGCTTCAGCCGCGACGACGGGCAGAGCTGGCCGGAGGCCCTCGTGGTCGACCCGGACGCGGCGGCGTACGCCGACCTGGCGGTGATGGGCGATACGATTTATGTCCTCTACGAGAAATCGCCGGACATCCGCCTCGCGGCCGTAAAAAAGGCCCGCCGTTGAGCGGGCCCTTTTTTGTCGCGTCTTGCGTTCATGACCGCCACCGGTAGAGCAGCCCGTACCTCCAGTGGAAGAAGAGCTCCCGCAGGCTGGCGAGGAGCCCGTAGTCGAACAGGAGCTTGATCTCCTTGGCCAGGTTGAAGGGGCCGTAGCTGGTGAAGGGCAGCCAGGCCCAGCCGCCCAGGAGAACCGCGCAGAGCCATTGCATGGCGCTGTACCGGATCGTGACCTTCACCTGCGCGGCGCTGCCGTCGGGCGCGTCGAGGGTGAGGGTGGTCACGCCGCGCTTGAGGGCGAACATCCCCTCAGACCACCAGTAGTCGATGTAATCCCAGTCGTAGTCGACCCGCAGGTCGTTGAGCCCATAGCCCGTGCCCTCCAGCAGGGCGTCGAGGCCGATGCTCTCGTGGAAATTGACCGTGATGTCGTTGCTCTTCAGCGCCAGGGCCGGCTGCGCGGCACCCATGCGGGTAATGGTGACGGTGATGTCGGTGTCGTCCGGCCAGGCGTAGCCGCCGACGAGCAGGTAGACGACGTCGCCCGCCTTCAACTGCTGATAAACCGCGAAGTTCCAGTCGCCGCCCCTGTCGTCGTCCCCGGCGAGGTAATAGCCGTCCTTATCGTATAGCTCGGCCCAGGGATCGACGTAGCCCCGCTCCAGCACGGCGCCGTCCTTGCTGTAGAACGTGCCGCCGTACTGCCCGCCGGCGGACTTGAAGCTGTAGTAGCCGTCCTGCGGCGCGGTGAACTTGAACGTCTCGGCGTCATAGCCGTCGCTGAGCCTTACGGTTCCGGTTGCGGGGGCGAGCCCCAATACCGTGGCCGCGGCGCCGAGGTCGAAGGGCAGGACGATCACCTTGATGGGCGTGCTCGCCTCGAACACGAGCTCCTGCTCAAAATAGCCGTACTGTGTGCCGCCGTCCTCCGTGACAGGATGGAACACCGTACACTTGTAGGCACGGACCCACAGGGCGGCCGTGTTTTCGCCGGCGGCCCATCCCGCGTCGGGGGACTCCACCCAGAAATCCCAGAGGATTTTGTCCTGCTTCTGGGTCACGTCGCCCCCCACGTCGTTGTATTTGACGGCGGCGGGCGCGGTGAAAATCCCGCCGCTGACGCTGACTTCCAGGCCCGTGAGGAAAAGCTCCCCCAGGTGCATCATGAATTTGTTGTCCTCGGGCTTCCAGGCGGTGATGCTCACTGTCCCGTTCGCCGCCGCCTGCTCCGCCGCCGACGACGCGCTTTCGTAGGGCCGCGGGGGCCCGGCGGATTTTTTCGCGGGCGCGGCCGAGGCCGCCGTACCAAGGCCCAGTACCATAAGGGCCGCCAGGAAGGCCGCCAGGCCGCGTTTGAGTGATTTTTTCATGTAGTGCTCCCTTCTTTTTGCTGAATTTTTGCTTAAAGCGATTGTACCACATTTCCCGGCGCCGCGCAAGCCCCAAAATCATTTGACAGCGCCTTTTTTTTCTGTTATAATCTCCCTGATCAAATATGCGGGAGCGTGGTAACTATGCAGGATTTCAGGCAGTCCCCGTTTATGTACGCCCTGGGCGGCGCGGTGGTCGTGTTCGTGGTGGCGCAGTCGCTGTTCTTCCTGCGCAAGGCCTGGAAGCGCGGCAGGGAGATCGGCGTGCCGGTCTCCACCCTGCGCGGCACGGTGACCTCCAGCGTGCTGTTCACCGTCGCGCCCTCCATGGCCATCGCGGCCACGGTGCTGGCCCTATCGAACTCGCTGGGGCTGGTGCTGCCGTGGATCCGCCTGAGCGTGATCGGCAACCTTTCCTACGAGGCCACGGCGGCGGCCACCGCGGCGGAGGGCCTGGGGCTCGCCAGGGGGCTGAACGCCCCGGTGGCCGACCCCACGTCGTTTTCCGCCATCGCCTGGGTGATGACCATCGGCAGCGTGTTCCCGCTGATCCTGCTGCCCATCTTCCTGAAGAAAATCCAGGCGAAGATCGGCAAGGCCGTGGAGAAAAAGGGCAGCGCGGACTGGACGGACCTCATCAGCGCGGCGGCGTTCATCGGCTTGATCGCGGCCTTCGTGGCCCGGGCCCTGGC
>WQTL01000480.1 GCA_009786275.1 Bacillota bacterium
GGGCATCGCCGAGCAGGGGATGTTCAGCATGGCGGCGGGCTTCGCCAAGGCGGGCTGCGTGCCCTTCGTGAGCACCTTCAGCGTGTTCGCGGCGCTGCGCGCGGCCGACCAGGTCCACGCGGACATCTGCTACCAGAACACCAACGTGAAGATCATCGCCACCCACGGCGGCACGAGCTTCGGCCAGGCGGGCAGCACCCACCACGCCATCGTGGATTTCGCGGTGGAGCGCGCCTTCCCCAACATGACCCTCGTGTGCCCCGCCGACGGCATGGAGACCGTCAACGCCGTGCGCGCAGCCTATGAGACCCCCGGCCCGTTCTATATCCGCATCAACCGCGGCTTTGACCGCGTGGTGTACGACACCACCGATTACGGTTTTCAATTGGGCAAGGCCCAGGTGATGCGCGAGGGCACGGACATCACCGTCATCGCCGTGGGCAGCTGCGTGTTCCAGGCGATACAGGCGGCGGATTTCCTCAAGAACACCGACGGACTGAGCGTGCGCGTGCTGAATATGCATACGCTCAAGCCCCTGGATGTGGAGGCCGTGCAGAAGGCCATCGCCGATACGCGCCGCATCATCACCGTGGAGGACCACAGCGTCATCGGGGGCCTGGGGGCTGCTGTCGCGGAGGTCATCGCCGACACCGGCAAGGGCTGCGCCTTCAAGCGCCTTGGCTGGCAGGACAGCTTTTCCACCATCGGCCTGCACGAGGACCTGATGAGCCTGGCGGAGATCGACTCCAACGGCATCATCGCCAATGTGCGCGCGGTGATGAAGAAGGACTTCGAGCTGGACGACAACTGGGACGACGAGGTATAAGGGGGGAGGTAATTTTATGGACCAAGATACCCTGTACGCATATAAAATATTCCTCAACGCCGCGCTGCCCCTGGTGAAGGTCATCGCCGGCGACGTGCCCGCCCTGGCCAAGAAGTTCGAGCAGGCGCACTGCATCTTCCAGGTGAGCGCCCTCAATCCCGACGCGCCCGCGGGTAAGGTCGCCACGCACTTCACCGTCAACAACGGCGAGTGGAAGGTCTGCACGGACTGCGTGTGCACCAACGCCATGGTGGAACTGCAATTCAAGAGCATTGACGCCTTCGTGGCCTTCTTCAAGGGCAAGATGAGCCCCGCCACCCTGCCGAAGATGATCGGCGCGGTGGAGCACCTGGGGATGTTCCTGGCCTTCATGCAGGTGCTGTTGAAGATGAGCGCGCTGCTGGGCGCCGCCAAGCCCCCCGAGGACGAGGCCACGAAAGCCCTGCTGGTCAAGTGTTTCTTCTACCTGCTGTCCAGCGGCATCAGCTGCCTGAACAAAACCGGCCACGAGGCCATCCACGGCTGGGCGCTGCAGAGCCCCGACCGCGTGTACTCCTGGGCCGTGAACGGCCACCCCGAGGTGGCGGCCTATATCCGCGTCAAGGCGGGCAAAAGCCGCGCGGGCCGCGGGGAATACAGGCGCGCCATGCCCTTCTTCACCCTGCGCTTCGACAGCCTGGACAGCGCCCTGGGCATCCTGCTGGATACCGACGACATGATGGACGCCACCAAGGCCGGCCGCCTGATCATGGACGGCGCGCCGGAATTCGGGGCGCAGCTGGGCGACTTCATGCTGCGGGTGGCGGCATACGCGAAGTAGAGCGGCAATACAGACGCAAACGGCCCGCCAACTTGTGTGGCGGGCTGTGTTTTTTGCTTGCTGTAGAGACGCACTGCCGTGCCTCTCTACAAACATAGGCACTTTACTGAGGCCGCAGGGATTTTTTCAGGGCCTTCGCCATGCTGAGGATGAGCCCGGTCTCCTCGGCGGTGCAATCGGCCAGCAGGTTGGCGAACTCATTTTGCATGACCGGCTTCCCCTGCATCAGGCTGCCGCAAAGCAGCTCGTCCATCGAAAGCTCCAGTGCGTTCGCAATGCGCAGGATGGACTGGAAGGAAAATTTGGTTTTGCCGTTTTCAATACCACTCATGTGCTGAACAGATAGTTCTGTCATTTCCGCCAATTTTTCTTGTGTGATTTTTAATCCCTTCCGCTGTTTCCGAATGCGGTTGCCTATATCAGCATAATTGATTTCCATAGAACCCTCCATCACTCCGAATATTTATATTGTAATCGAAGTATTTCTATGGTATAATCAATTGATGCCAGATTATACGGAAATATACGGTGTTTTGGGGGATTATATATGGATTTCATCGCAATCGACAACGGTGAACTATCCCTTGTTCCCGGCAACAGCGGGGAGGATTGCCCCGGCAACCCGGAAGGCTGCGACGAATGCGATTACCTCATATGCTGCACAAATGCGAATGGCCTTTGCGACAAGTGCTTTGCGGCGCATGGGGAATGCGAAATCAACGCCCGGCGGTTTTGAGCCGCCGGGCTGTGTTTCCAACCATTCCCGTTGGCCCCGCCTCCGCATGGGGCACAATAAAAAACAGAATGGGAAGGGGCGGTCATCGTGGACGATGAAAATCTTCGCAAGAAAGTGCGCTTCAAGGCGGTGCTCTGCGCCTGCCTGTGGGCGCTGTGCCTGTGCCTGGCGGTTTTTGCGGCCCTGCTGAAATAATTTCCGCAGCCGCAGAATGCAGCACAATCCGCGCCGGGGGTGCTGTTATAATTTAACACGTAAAATCGGACAAGCACAGGAGCCACCATGCCCTACGCCAACCCCTGGGTGCTGCCCCTGCTGGAGGGCAACCCCTGGACGCTGCCGCCGCTGCCGGAGGGCTACGACCCGCCCCCTTGGCGGCCGCATTTGCCCAAGCTCACGCTGCGGCAAATCAACGCGCTGCTGAATCTGGCCCTCGCGTGCTGCGTGATCTTCCTCACGCTGGTGTTCCCCGTGCTGCTGTACCAAGGCGTCACGGGCTCCGACGCGGTGCTGGGCTGGCGCTTCGTGGTGGTCAGCAGCGGCTCCATGGAGCCGGAAATCTGCGACGGCGCGCTGCTGCTGGCAAAAGAAACCCCCTTCCGCCGCCTGGAGGAGGGGGATATCATCGTGTATGACTGCGGCGGCAGGCTGAACACCCACCGCATCATCGCCCTGGAGTACGGCACGGCCATCACCAAGGGCGACGCCGCCCTGCTGCCCGATTCCGTGCCCGTCACGCCCGAGATGTACCGCTGCGAGGTGCGCAAGGTGTACAACGGGTTCGCGTGGGTGACGAAGGCGCTGGCGGAGTGAAGGCTATAAGAGTGTCAGCGTCTGTCTGTCGGCGTCCAGCCTTGCGGGCGCGCCCACGGGCAGCGTGAGCATGGGCATGGCGTGGGAGCAGTCGAACTCCGCCAGGACGGGGAAATCGAACCGCCCGGCGATTTCGAGGAACACGTCGCCGTCCGTCAGGCCGGAGCCCTCGTCGTCTTGATCGATGTGCTTGCCGAAGAGCAGCCCGCCGATTTTATCGAACACGCCGCAGAGTTTCAGGTGCGAGAGCGAGCGCTCGGCGGTTTGGGTGTCCTTCTTGGTGTCCTCCAGCAGGAGGATGTCGCCCGGCCGGATTTCCGGCATGTAGGGGCTGCCCCAGATGCCGCTGAGGGTGTTCAGGTTGCAGGGGAGGAGGCAGCCCTCGGCCGCGCCGCCGCGCAGGGTGCGCAGCGCGTTTTTGCGCATGTGATACTTATGCTTCTCGTGGAAGTGGATGTTTTCGTCCGTCCATTCCGCCGGCGTGGGGAGCGTGAAGGGCCTCGGCGCGCCGGAGAGCACGGGCTCCATATAGGAGAACGCAAGCTCGTTGATGGGCGGCTTGTGCCAGAACATCGAAAACACCGGGCCGTAGTAGGTGGTCAGCCCGGTTTGGGCGTAGATGCCCAGCACCAGCGCGGTGATGTCCGAAAAGCCGATAATTTTTTTCGGGTGCGCGCGCAAAAAATTATAGTCGATATACGGCAGGATGGAGTTGCTCACGCAGCCGCCCGCAGAGGCCATGAGGCAGTCCACTTCCGGGTCGCGCAGCAGGGCGTTGAACTCCGCCGCGCGCTCGGCGATGCTGCCCGCACGCCAGGCCCGCTTCGCCCCCGTGCCGGAAAGCGCGCCCGGCTTCACATGCCAGCCCCGGGCTTCGAGAAAATCAATCGCGTAGCGGACCTGCTTTTCCTGCTGCGCCGTACCGCAAATGGAGGACGAAAATACGCCGATGGTGTGCATGAGGCTCCCCTTTTCTACTCTACCAGCAGCCTTGCGACCGCCAATTCCTGCCCCTGCACGCGGCCAAGGCCTAAGAATTTATCTTCGCAATAGACCCGATGCAGCTCGCCTTCTCCTAGCCCGTAAAGCCTTGCCAGGTCGAGCGCGCCGCCGTTGCGAAAGCGCACGGCCTGCGCCGGGGTGATTTCTATCGCCGGGTAGGCCGAAAGGGCGTCGTCCAGCATGACAAACCCGCGCGGATGGAATCCGAAACTTTCGCACGTGCCTTTCCTCGGCACAAATTGCTCCAGCGTGACGCATTGCGAGAGCTCGAAGCCGTTGGCCTTCGTCCTTCTCAGGGAGCTCATGCAGGCCCCGCAGCCAAGCAGCCTGCCCAGGTCGTCGATCAGGCTGCGGATATAGGTGCCAGCGGAGCACTCGACATAGATTTGTGTGTCATTCAGCAGCTCCAGCTTGTAGATTTCCACCGCGCGGGCCTCGCGCTCCACCTCGACGCCGCGCCGCGCCAGCTCGTAGAGCCGCTGGCCGCCCTGCGATTTCGCGGAGTACATCGGCGGCACCTGCATGATTTTGCCCCGAAATTGCCCCAGGGCCTGCTCGATATCCGCCCGGGTGACGTTTACGGGCCGCTCCTCCAAGACTGTGCCGGTGATGTCCAAGGTATCCGTGGTGACGCCCAGCTGCATCCCCGCGAGATAGGCCTTGTCGTGCGATGGCAGAAATTCCGCGAAGCGCGTGGCTCCGCCGAGCAAAATCGGCAGCACCCCGGTGGCCATGGGGTCCAGGGTGCCGGTGTGTCCGGCTTTTTTGATGCCTACTATTCTTCGCACGTAGGCGACGGCGCTGAAGGAGGTCATGTTTTCGGGTTTGTCGAGGAGGAGGAGGGCGCTCATGCATTTCCTCCTGCTTTGGTTCCCTGATGGTACACCGCCCGCCAAACATCACCGTTTCGTTGCCATACAGTAGCGCGGTGGGACTTGCGTCCGGTCCAATCGAAGAGCGTGTATGTCGCGAGGCAGGCCTCATCCGATAGGTAACGCACCGCATAGCTGGAAAGCATCCAGGCCCCCGAGGGGGGATCGGCGGCGCGGCGCAAGAGAGTTTCTATCCCGTCGGCGCGGGTGCGCATCTTTCCGGATGTGCCAACCTCGCGGAAATCTTCTGCCAGCAGGCCTTCGACGGTGTCTCCGGAAGTACCCGGCGCAGGGCAGATCAGCATCCGCTCGCGGGCTTCCAGGGTCTTGTGGAACACGTCATCCATTAGCATGTCCCCTCCAGCGCCTCCTCGACATACCCCACAATCGTCGCGATGGTCTCCTCCAGGGGCATATTGCTGGCCGCGCCGGCGGCCCGGGGGTGCCCACCGCCGCCCATGCGCGCCGCGATGGCTGAGGCGTCCACGGGGGCGTGGCTGCGTAGGGAGAGCTTGAAGCTGCCGTCCGGCTTTTCGCGGATGGCCACGCCCACCAGCACGCCCTCGATCTGCCGGGTGCGCGCCACGAGCTTGATGTACTCCTCGTCGTTGCTGCCGCTTTGGCGGAACATCGCCTGGGTGACGGCCAACAGGGCCAGCCGCCCGCCGCAGTAGTACCGCAGGCCGTCGAAGGCCATGCGCTCCAGCGTGAGGTAGGTCTTGGTGTCGGTCTCGAAGAACGCGCGATCCAAGGGCTCGGTGGCGACGCCCAGGTCCATACAGTGGGCGGCCCAGCGGTGGCTGCGGGCGGTGGTGTTGGCATAGCGGAAGCAGCCGGTGTCCGTGCTGATCCCGGCGTAAATGCAGGCGGCCATGTGCGCGGTAAGCTCTAAGCCCATGGCGCCGATGAGATCGCCCGCCACCTCGGCGCAGGCGCTGGCTTCGGCGTCGATGAGGTTTTCGGCGGCGTAAAGGGTGTTGCTGCGGTGATGGTCGATGTTAAGCGCGACCCTGCCGCCGTAGATTTCCGCGAACCTGTCGCCCAGCAGGCTTTCGTCCGCCACGTCCACGGCGACGATCAGGGCGTCCCCGCGTTCGGTTTCGGCAAGCCCCCGGGGCATATAGGAGAACATGGCGGGGCTCGGGTCCTCGCACTGCACGCGGACGTCCTTGCCCAGGGCGTACAGGGCGTGCGCCAGGGCGTAAGCGCTGC
The DNA here is from genome assembly GCA_009786275.1 of Bacillota bacterium. GTDB lineage: Bacteria > Bacillota > Clostridia > Oscillospirales > Acutalibacteraceae > WRMQ01. The sequence goes on from WQTL01000480.1 coordinate 6,282, forward strand.
CCAGGGTGTCGCCGTCCGGGTGGTTGTGGGCCAAGATACGCACGGCGCCCGCGGAAAGCAGGCGGGCGGCGGCGGTGTTCAGGTCAATGAGCTGCACAGGTACCATCCTTGCTATTTTTAGTAACCGATGATTAACGCACATGTAGGGGACGGCCTCCGGACGTCCCAAGCAAAAAGCTTTATTTTTAAGGCCCAGGGACGTCCGGAGGCCGTCCCCTACATAGTGCGCTGGCCTTAATCAGTGGTTACTTTGTGCGGAGACGCACTGCCGTGCGTCTCTACAGAGTTCAGATTCTCTCACCAGTATCATTCATGATAAAACCTGCTTCAAAGGTACAGTTAAGAGCGTTTGCAATCTCATAAAGCTCTTTTTCGGAGAAATTGTCACGGCTCATTTTGTTCGACATATTCTGCCGGGATTGCCCCGTTTGCTCAGCGAGGTGCGCCATGGTTAGACCTCGCCGATTTAGAATGATCTTAATTTTTTCACCCAGCGTCAAAGGCATTTCAGTCCCTCCTCTCCCCAAATGGCGCGGTCTAAGCTTCCTCGCCGTCACTCGATATCTCCAGGCTGTCCAGGGTGCGCAGGATCGCGGTGCCCTCCTCGATGGAGTTGTCCGCGATGAAGCGCAGCTCGGGCGCTTTGCGCATGTGCAGGCGGCGGGTCAATTCCCCGCGCAGATAGCCGACTGCGCTTTTCAGGCCCTTCACCGCCTCGCGCGCGGCTTCCAGGCCCTCCATGGCGGAGACGTATATTTTCGCGCTGGAGCCGTCACCGCTCAAGTGCACGCGCACCACGGTGAGCAGTTTGCCCTGCACGCGCGGGTCCTTGAGCTCCCGCAGCAGGGCGGTGAGCTCGCGCTTCATGTCCTCCGCGGCGCGGGGGAGGTGGTAGGATGGCATTTTATTTCCTCATTTGCGGCGCGGCGAATGATATTCGCCGCCTATAATAATTGCTCGCGGGGCTCGAATGATATTCGAGCGTTCTCTCACTCCCTATACTCCTCCATGAAGTACACCTCGAAGATGTCCCCCTCCCGGATGTCCATGAACTTCGCGAGGGTGATGCCGCACTCGTAGCCCTTCACGACCTCCTTCACGTCGTCCTTGAAGCGGCGCAGGGAGGCGATCTCGTCGTCGGCCACGATGACGCCGCCGCGCACCACGCGGACCTTCGCGCCGCGGTTGATCTTGCCCTCCAGCACGTAGCTGCCCGCCACGGTGCCCGCCGAGGAGATCTTCATCACCTGGCGCACCTCCACGCGGCCAAGGCCGACCTCGCGGTACTTCGGCGCGAGCATGCCCTTGACGGCCTGGGTCACGTCCTCGATCATGTCGTAGATGATGCGGTAGGTGCGCAGCTGTACGCCGTCGCGCTCCGCGTTATGGGCGGCGATGGGGTCGGCGCTGACGTTGAAGGCCACAATCAGCGCCCCGCTGGCCCCGGCGAGCATCACGTCGGATTCGCTCACCGCGCCCACGCCGGAGTGGATGATCTTCACGCGCACCTCGTCGTTGCCGAGCTTGAGCAGGTTCTGCTTGACCGCCTCGGCGGAGCCCTGCACGTCGGCCTTGACGATGATGTTCAGGTCCTTCATCTCGCCCTCCTTCAGGGAATCGAAGAGGGTCTCGAGCGTCACCTGGGCGGTCTGGCTGAAGATTTCCTCCTTGGCGGTGTACTTGCGCTGCTCCACCAGCTCGCGGGCCAGGCGCTCGTCGGTGACGGCGTCGAAGGATTCGCCCGCCGCCGGGGCCTCGGCCAGGCCCATGATCTCCACGGGCACGCTGGGGCCGGCCTCGGTGAGCACGTTGCCCCTGTAGTCCGTCATCACACGCACGCGGCCCACGGCCTCGCCCGCGACGATCACGTCGCCGGATTTTAGTGTGCCGTTCTGAATGAGGAGGGTGGCGATGGGGCCTCTGCTTTTGTCGAGTCTCGCCTCAATGACAACACCCTTGGCGGCCCTGTTCGGGTTGGCGCGCAGCTCCCGCATCTCCGCCACCAGCAGCAGGGACTCCAGCAGTGTGTCCAGATTCTCGCGGGTTTTGGCCGAAACCGGCACGCAGATGGTGTCGCCGCCCCAGTCCTCGGGCACCAGCTCGTATTCCGTCAGCTGCTGCATGATGCGCTCCGGGTTCGCGCCGGGCTTGTCGATCTTGTTGATGGCAACCACGATGGCCACACCCGCCGCTTTCGCGTGGTTGATGGCCTCCACCGTCTGCGGCATGATGCCGTCGTCGGCGGCCACGACCAATATGGCGATGTCCGTGGCCTGCGCGCCGCGCGCCCGCATGGCCGTGAAGGCCGCGTGGCCGGGGGTATCCAGGAACGTGACGTACCTGCCGCCCACCTCCACGCGATACGCGCCGATGTGCTGCGTGATGCCGCCGGCCTCGGTGGCCACCACGGCGGTGCTGCGCACGGCGTCCAGCAGGGAGGTCTTGCCGTGGTCCACGTGGCCCATGACCACCACCACGGGGTCGCGGGGCTGGAGGTCCTCGTCCTTATCCTGGCTCGCGTCGATGATACGCTCCTCGATGGTCACCACAACCTCATGCTCCACGCGCGCGCCGAGTTCCGCGGCGACAAGGGCGGCGGTGTCGAAGTCGATCGTATCGCTGAAGGTGGCCATCAGGCCGAAGGAGACGAAGAGCTTCTTCACGACCTCGGCGGCGGTGCGCTTTAACCGCATGGCCAGCTCGCTGACCTGGATCTCGTCGCTCACCTTGATCACCAGCTGCGGCTTTTTCGCGCGCTCGGCGGCGATGCGCTGCAGGCGCTGGGCTTCCGTTTCATGCCGGGCGGAGCGCATGCCCTGCCTGCGGTACTGCCGGCTCTTCTGGGTGATCTTCTGCTTATTGGACTGCGCGTCGCCGCCCCGGCGGCCGCCCTGCTGCGGGCCCTGCTGCCCGGGGGCGATCTGCTCGTAGCGTTCGTTGTATTTTTCCAGGTTCACCCCGCCCCCGCGGGTATCCACCGTGCGGGCCTCGCCCTTGGTGCGGGCCTGGGCGGGCCCCTCCTTCTTGGGCTTGGGGGGCTTCGGCGGCGGCGCGCCCGCCTCCTGCTGCCTGATCCCTGCCACCTGTTTGGCCAGGTCCTCGATGGCCTGGCGCTCCGCGCGGCTGGGCGGCTTTTTGGCGCCTGCCGCGGCACGCGGCTGGGTTGACGCACGCGGCTGGGCGGGCGGCTTGGCGCCCGGCTTCGCGCCCGGTGCGGGAGCGGTCCCCCTCGCCGCGGGCTTCTCGGCCTTGGCCTGCGGGGGGGCCTCCGGCTCCTTTTTCTTGCGCAGCTCGGCCAACTTATAGAAGGCCTCGAAGCTCTCTACACCGCGCTGGACGCTGTAGTGCTCGAAGATGATGTCCAGCTCCGCCTCGGCCAACACGGAATTGAGGTTCTTTGCCCCCTCGAAAAACCGGGAGAGCAGCTCCGTGATTTCCTTGTTGGGTACCCCCAACTGGGCGGCGATGTCCTTGACTCTGATTTTGTCCAGCATGCAATCGATCCTTTCAGGGTGTGAGAGCTAAGATTTTATGCGCGAAGCCCTTGTCATTGATGGTAATGACGGCGGCTTTGTACTGCGTGGCGTGTTTGATGTCCAGGGAGGTTGCCGCGATGTTGCGCAGCGGCACGGCGGCGCTTTCCGCGAGGAATTGGAATTCCTCGGCCAGCCGGGGGGAGGCGTCCGCGCAGAGCAGGCAGAGCCTGGCTTTGCCCTCGCGCAAAGAGGATTTCGCGGCGCCGTGGCCGAAGGAGCACAGAGAGGCGGCGCGGCAAAGGCCCAGGAGGGACAATAATTGCCCATTGTCAACTGTCAATTGTCAATTCCCCCTCCAGCCCCGCATAGACCTCCTCCGGCACCGGGCACTTGAACGCCCGCTGGAAGCTCTTGCGCTTGGCGCATTTCTTCAGACATTCCGGATCCGGGCAGACATACGCGCCGCGCCCGTTGGCCTTGCCGGTTTTGTCCAGGGAGATGAGCCCCTCGGGGCTGCGCACCACGCGGATGAGCTCGCGCTTGGGTTTCATCTCGTTGCAGCCGAGGCACTTGCGCATGGGGATTTTCTTGGGAGGCAAGCCCCCTTCTTTAGAGGGGGGGCAGGGGGGGTGTCTAGTCGTCTTCATAGTCAATCACAATCATTTCCGGCGCGGAGGCCTGGGTATCGGACTTGATGTCGATCTTCCACGTGGTGAGCTTGGCGGCCAGGCGGGCGTTCTGGCCCTTGTTGCCGATGGCCAGGGAGAGCTTGTTTTCCGGCACGGTGATGTGGCAGATGTGCTCGTCGTTATCCACCACGCGCACGTGCAAGACCTCCGCAGGGGCCAGGGCCGCGGCCACGAACTCGGCGACGTCCTCGCTGTACTTGATCACGTCGATCTTCTCGCCGCCCAGCAGGTCCACGATGCGCTCGATACGATTGCCGCGCGCGCCTATGCACGCGCCCACGGGGTCCACGTCGGGGTCCTTGCACCACACGGCCACCTTGCTGCGGGAGCCTGCCTCGCGGGACACCGCCTTGACCTCCACCAGGCCGTCCTTGACCTCGGGGACCTCCAGCTCGAACAGGCGCTTGACCAAACCCGGGTGCGCGCGTGAGAGCGTGGCGTGGGGGTAGCGCCTGTCCAGGCCGCGGATATCCACGACGTATACCTTGATCAGGTCGCCGGGGGCGAAGCTCTCGCCGGGCACCTGCTCGGCGGCGGGCAGCACCTCGGTGACCTTGCCGATCTCCACAATTAAATCGCCGTTGGGTTCCACCTTCTGCACCTTCACGGTGACGATCTCCTGCTCGCGGGACTGGAATTCCTCGCGCAGCTTGCCGTGCTCGGCCTCGCGGATGCCTTGGCGCAGCACGTGCTTGCCCTTTTCCGCCGCGATGCGGCTGACCTCCTTGGTGTCCAGCTCGATTTCGATGATGTCGCCCGGCTGCGCGCCGGGTTTATGGCGCTCCGCCTCCTCGGGGAGCATATCGGTATCCGGGTCGATAATCTCGGACACCACTTGTTTTCGCACGTAAACCTTCATCTCTTTTGTATCTGGGAGAATCTCGCAGAATACAACGTCCTTGTTGTTGTAGTCGCCGCGCACGGCGGTGACGATGGCGCGTTGTATGCCATCGTAGAGCGCGTCGAGCTGGATGCCTTTTTCCTTTCCCAGCAGGCGCAGGGCCTCAAAGAATTCCGGGTTAGTCATGTCGGGGATCAGTCCTTTCTAGACATTAGATGGTAGATATTAGATGTTAGATTATTTTCAAGAAACCGCGCAATTCTTTCCGGACAGCTTCTGGTTTATGCAGCCACAGGCAGTGCGGAGCATTTGTGAGCAGCCGGAACGTGCTGCCGGGAACGAGGTTGTGCAGTTGTTCGGCGGGCCATTGCGGACGGATATCCTGCCCGCCGCAGAGAAACAGCACCGGGCATTTCATCGCGGCCAAATTGCTATAGAGCTTCGCCCCCTGCACATATTCCCGGAAAGATTGATTGCCCCGCTCGTTGACCTCCGAGTTGAAAGGATATTTCATCGGAGGCAGTTCCTCACCGCGTGCCGCTTGATTCTCAAAGAAAA